>DASVMC010000361.1:0-8503 GCA_036384555.1 Niabella sp.
CTCCATAGGTGCCGTAATTTCCGGTACTTCTGCTGGTAACGGATGTGCCGTTACCTCCAATTCTGCGCCCGGCAGTACCATTATATCCATTTCTGTTGGCGCTTCCTCTGCCGTTGAGAACGTCCGTGTTATAGGTATTCAGATTCACCCGCCTTTGCTGGTAATTGACCCTGCTGCCGGCAATAATCCCGGGGCCATAACCGTAGTAATAGGGGTTGCCCCACCAGCCGGTATACCAGGGATCATACCAGCCTCCCCAACCCCAGCCGGGGTAATAAGGGTTGTAATACATATTCCAGTATCCGACAGGCGACCACGGGCTGTTCCAGTAAAACGGATCATTCCAGTAATTCCAGTTATTGTAGTAGCTGTAATCATAACGCCCCCCGTAATAGTACCAGTCATCCAGGTCTGACCACAAATAGCGGTTGCGCACTTTCATACGCAGGTACCGGTCGTCATAATCTGCATAATCATCCTCATCATCATAAGTCGCATAGTCCCTGTAGCGCTTATCATCAGATTTGCGCACATTGGCATATTCATCCTGTGGCGGGGGTGGTGAATTATACACATCATCCGGGGTTTGCCCGGTTTTATAGACGGTTGCACAGCTACCCAGCAGCATTATGAAACCCAGCAGCACAAAAAGTGTTTTGAAATTCATTTTGGCGATATTTAAAATGTTTTTTAAGTAGTATCGTTTCAATATTAAGAGGCAATTGCAGTTAATTCTTAATGTTTTAAGTATACCTTTGCAATTGTTGATAAAGTTACATTAATATTGATGTACCCTTTGTTAAAATGGATGCAAAATAAGTTGTTTTTGCATACCTGCAAGACGAAAAAAACAACAGAAACGCAACAAATTTCCCGGTTAGAGGTATTACTGCTGATCAGCGGTCGAAAAGAGCGCTCAGCAGTGACCAGTGAAACAGCCGGCAGCAATGAACTATTAATAAAAAATTATGAGCAAAGAAGTTACTTCAAGAGCGACAGATTATGCGCAATGGTACAACGACCTGGTGATAAAAGGGGGCCTGGCAGATTATTCTGCCGTACGGGGCTGCATGGTCATTAAACCCTATGGGTATACCTTATGGGAAAACATGCAGGCCTCAATGGACAAGATGTTTAAAGACACGGGGCATGTAAACGCTTATTTTCCGCTTTTTATTCCTAAAAGCTTCTTAAGCAAAGAAGCTGCTCATGTGGAAGGCTTTGCAAAAGAGTGTGCTGTAGTAACCCATTATCGCTTAAAAAATGACCCGGATGGAAAAGGAGTGGTGGTAGACCCCGAAGCCAGGCTGGAAGAAGAACTGATTGTGCGGCCAACCAGTGAAACCATCATCTGGAACACCTATAAGGACTGGATCCAGTCCTACCGCGATCTGCCGCTATTGATCAACCAGTGGGCTAATGTGGTTCGCTGGGAAATGCGCACCCGCCTGTTCCTGCGTACAGCGGAATTTTTATGGCAGGAAGGACATACCGCGCACGCTACAAGTGAGGAAGCAGTTGAGGAAGCCCGTAAAATGCTGGATGTATACGCCACTTTTTCTGAAGAAGTGATGGCCATTCCTGTAATTAAAGGCACAAAAACAGCAAGCGAGCGTTTTGCCGGGGCAGTAGATACTTATTGCATTGAAGCCCTGATGCAGGACGGTAAAGCCCTGCAGGCCGGAACCTCCCACTTCCTGGGACAAAACTTTGCAAAAGCGTTTGACGTAAAATTCCTGACCAAAGAAAACCAGCAGGAATATGTTTGGGCTACCAGCTGGGGCACCAGCACCCGTCTGGTAGGCGCGCTCATTATGGTGCACAGTGATGACGAGGGATTGGTATTGCCTCCGAAAATAGCTCCGCTGCAGGTAGTGATTATCCCGATTTACAAAGGGCAGGAACAAAAGGATTTAATTGATGCCAAGGCCAATGAGATCCTGGAGAACCTTAAGAGCAAAGGTATCCGGGTAAAATATGATGATAACGATAATAACCGCCCGGGATGGAAATTTGCGGAATATGAGATGAAAGGGGTTCCGGTAAGGCTGGTATTAGGTGCCCGTGATCTTGAAAACAATAAAATTGAAGTGGCCCGCCGCGATACCCGTGAAAAGAAAACGGTGAACCTGGACGGTATTGCCCAGTATGTTGACGGTCAGCTGGTAGAAATGCAGTTTGAAATGCTGCAAAGAGCCAGGAAATTTACAGAAGAGCATATAACGCCCGCAGATACCTGGGCGGATTTTGTAAAAATTCTGGATGAAAAAGGAGGCTTTGTTTCAGCCCACTGGGATGGGACTGCAGAAACGGAAGCAGCCATAAAAGAACAAACAAAAGCGACGATTCGCTGTATTCCTTTAGAGAATAAACAGGAGGATGGCGTATGTATTTTTTCCGGAAAACCTTCTAAAGAACGGGTATTATTTGCAAGAGCGTATTGATACCGGCTGTCTGCCGGATGGTGGAACCAACGCTCAATGATATAAACGAAAACAGCTCCTGAACTGGTCCAGGAGCTGTTTTTATTAAGATGTTGGCTCCGGGATTGATCCGGAACGAAGTGACGAAGCAGTGCTGTGCGAAGCGCCGGAGCCGGCCTAAAACTGTTTATAATCGGCAATATTGAGCTGATGCCGGCAGAACCGGTATTCTACTTCATCATTGCTGCCTACCAGGACCAGCCGCTTGGTGCAATATTGCTCAATAAGGGAATAATAAAGGGCAATACCCTGCTGATCGAGATTTGTACAGGGCTCATCCAAGATGACCACTGCGGTATCGGAGTAGATACACTGTGCCAGTTTGGCCCGCTGTTTCATTCCGCTTGAAAACTGCTGGATACGTTTACCTGCGGCATCTCCGAGTCCCAGTTCTGCGATGATCATTTCGGAAGTGCAGCCTGGCAAAAACGGTTTAAACCGCTGATGAAAATCCAGGAATTCCGAAAGGGTCATTTCTTCAATAAGTTCAAGGTAAGGTGCGCAATAGGAAATATGCCGGAAGATCTTGTCGGCTGGGATCGCCGCAGCTGCCGACCAGTTACAATCTCCCTCGTTCAGTGTAATAGCACCACCAATTACCTGAAGCAAGGTACTTTTACCGGAACCATTAGAGCCGGTAATGGCATAACTGTTTCCCGATTCAAACCGGCAGGTAAGGTCTTTGAAAATCCAGTCACGGTTAAACCGTTTCCCGGCCTTATTCAAGGCTATCGTCATCTCCATTTCCTTTGGAGTATCTTTTAATAATACCACGTGTGCTTTCCTGAATGAATGTAAGGATTTCATCCCGCTCATCGGTTACCGGAAATTCTTCTTCCAGCAACTGTACCGCCTGGGTTACGTTCATCCCCCGGTTGTAGAGTACACGGTAAATATCCAGGATGTGATTGATCTGCTCTACAGAGTACCCGTTTCGTTTTAAGCCTACAGAATTAATACCGGCATAGCTTAAGGGCTGCCGGGCAGCTTTTATATAAGGCGGCACGTCTTTGCTTACCAGTGACCCGCCACTGATGAACGCATAGGAACCAATCTTTACAAACTGATGAACGGCACAAACGCCGCCAAAGCCTACATGGCTGCCCAACATAACATGCCCGGCAATTTGGGTGCTGTTGCTTAAAGTACAGTAATCGCCAATAACGCAGTCGTGGCCAATATGACTGTAAGCAAGGATCCAGCAGCCCTTACCTACGGAGGTTTTCCACCGGTCGGCAGTACCACGGTGAATAGTCACAAATTCGCGGATCACACATTCATCACCGATCTCAACAATGGTTTTTTCACCCTGGAATTTTTTATCCTGAGGTTCCGAACCAATAACGGATCCCGGAAATATTTTACAGTTTTTGCCGATGCGGGTACCTTCTAATATGGTTACATTGGATCCAATCCATGTACCCTCACCAATTTCAACATCCTGATGAATGACAGTAAAAGGGTCAATTTTTACGTTCCGCGCTACCTTCGCATCCGGATGTATGTATGAATTAAAGTGAATCATGTATTGCCGAATGAACCTATTTTTTAAAAATATGGCGCAAATTTAGACATTCAGTCTATAATTGGTAATTATTTTTTTTCAATAAGGAGCTGCAAATCAGTTATTATTACCAATAATTGACACTTTGTTGTTGCTTTTGCAAAAGATTGGGAGTACCTTTGACGACGGTTATGAGTGGAACAGATGAAAATATAAGGTTCAATTTCAGAGACTTGGAGCATTTTCCGTCGTTAGAACTGTTATCGCACCGGGTTCAGCAGATTCCCGGGGCTGTTCAATATGAAATAAAAAGATTCAATCGGCCGGGAAATAATTTAACAGAAGATATGGGAATGCTGGTGTATCAATACAACAACCAGAAATCCAAAGAGAACAATCTGCAGCTGAAATTTTGTGTGGCAGGGAATATGTATTGTTCCAAAGATAGCTGCAGCAAATGTGCCGTGGGTAATGCAAAAAATTGCGAAGACAGCGTAGATAGTCTTGATGTAGTGCATGTGCGGTTCTCCCCGGCCCAGTTATCGCAGTTTATCAAATCCAGAACCAGCAACAGCTTTAGTGACTCTCTGTTGAAATTCAGACATAAAGTATCTTTTACACGTACGTTACCGCTTTGTTGTAAAACGAAATCGGTTATAGAAGGGCTTTTAGGGCATACGTATAACGGTACGCTGGAAAATATTTACGTAAATGCCCAGCTGCAAATGTTGCTGTTGCTGACAATGGACTCTATGGCTGACGAGAAGGAGCTGGAAGTGCTTAATTGCCGCTTTTTATCGAATGCTGCGGACAAAGTAAAAGTAGAGCAGGCCAGGGACATACTGATCAAACACATCGGCGAGCCGATTACCATAAAGGAATTAAGCCGTAAAGTGGCAATGAATGAATGCTACCTGAAGAAGGGGTTTAAGGAAATGTATGGTACCACTATCTTTGATTTTTACCAGAATCAACGCATGGAGCATGCAAAATACCTGCTTTATGAAAAAGGACTGAGTGTTACAGATGTGTCCATGATGCTGGGATATTCTTCCATTTCCCATTTCAGTACTGCCTTTAAAAGGCTTACAGGATTAAAACCCTGCGAACTGCTGTTTGCTGCCCGTTAGTGTTTTAACCGGCATTCTGGCCAGTTGTTTTCCCTATTTTATTTCCTTTTACTGCAAAAAACAGGATAAAGGCATAACAGGGAATCATGATCCAGAAAGCGTGTTGCATTCCGGTTTGTTTACTCAGGATTGCCCATAACTTTGGAATAATTGCACCCCCCGCAATACCAATAATTAGCAGTGCGGAACCCGTTTTTAAGTATTTACCCAAACCATCAATAGACAACGGCCAGATAGCCGGCCACATAGGCGCATTGGCAAAGCCAAGCAAGGCTAAGCACAGGATGGAATAATTGCCGGGTAAATAAATGACTCCTACTGATAAAATAATGCCCAGCACAGCCGCTAATTTTAATGCAGTGCCCTGAGAAATGATTTTGGGTATTAAAACGATACCTAAAAGATAACCTGCCAGCATGCCCAGCATGGTATATGTGGTAAAATGCTTGATCACATCAGTTGGCATACCTAAGCCGTTTTTACCGTATAACTGGATAATATCGCCCGCAATTACTTCCACGCCCACATAGAGGAAGATAGTTGCAAAGCCCAGCCACAAATAAGGATATTTGAAAATACTGCTTCTGTCTGCTGTGGCAAGCCCAGGGTTAGTTTCCTCTTCATTTTTAATATCCGGCAAAGAAGAAAAGCGAATGGCAACCGCCAGCAGCACAAAACAGATAGCGATAATAATATAAGGGCTTATGATTTTTGAAGCAAGTTCATCCAGCAGGGCGTTTTTCTGTATCAAAGGCAATGCAGAAGCATTTTCATATTTGTCCATGCCGTTTAGCAGAACAGCGCCCATTACAAGAGGAGCAATGGCTCCGGCGCCTTTATTACAAATACCCATTACGCTGATGCGTTTTGCCGCGCTTTCTATGGGGCCGAGTATAGTGATATAAGGATTGGAGGCTGTTTGCAGCAGCGCCATGCCAATACCAATAATGAACAAACCGGTGAGAAACAGACCGAATGTCCGGCTAAAGGCTGCAGGAATAAACACTAGGGCGCCCAATGCCATTATTATAAGACCTATAATCATCCCCTTTTTGAACCCGGTCTTTTTCAGTACCCATGAAGAAGGAAATGCCATTACAGCATAAGCAATGTAGGATGCAAAAGTCACCAGTACCGCCTGGTCCGATGTTAATTCACAGGCTTTCTGAAGATAGGGAATCAATGTGCTGTTTACCCAGGTAACAAAACCAAACACAAAGAATAGCACCCCGATGATGATGGTAGGAATTAGATAACTTCTGGAATTAGTAGCTGAAGTGTCTGTAGCAGGCATATCTGATTTTTGTTAGGTAGCTAAAGTAAACAATTTATTGTTGTCAGCTTCATTTACTGCAACCGTTTGCGCATAAAAAAAGCACGGATCGGTTTGGATCCGTGCTTTTCCTGATTTACAGTTGTATCAGGCTTTTGAATATCTCAGGGAAGGATAGGATTTCTGTGCCAGTGCATAGACCCCGAACAGAATGGCACTATAGAACAGATCCCCTCCGAAGGCACCTAAAAATAACTGGTTGCTGAACTGATTATAAAAAGGCAGGGCTCTGATGTAGGTCATCCCTAAAGTCAGCCCCGGCTCATATTCAATACTTCCGGGAATGGTGCTTCCAACCCAGGTACCAAAATTGGAAATGATCCAGAAAACAGCAGAACCGGTTAATGAATAGCCCAGCACTTTAAGGGCTTTAGGCTGCCCCATTGTAGTACCCAGCGCTGTAACCAGTACCATGCCTCCATAAACGAACAACTGGCTGACACCATAAAATCCGGTTGCTCCTGTAAGGCTGAAAAAAGCATCTGAAATAAGATAAGCAATAACCGGTATCAGGTACGCCTGCCATTTTTTAGCAAATGTAGCGCCGCTGAATAAGGCCATACCCACCAGGGGCGTAAAATTATACGGATGCGGAAGAATGCGGCTTAACGCAGCCAGCAGGATCATTATAGTGATCAACCAGAACCTGTTTGTTATTTTCATAATGAAAACTTTAGTAATGTAAAAGTAAAAAACTTTTGGGAATTGAGCCGGACAGGATTTGACAGAGTGCATACTACTTTTTTATTGTAGGGCATACCACTTACTGAACGGACTGAAAGCCTGAATATGGCACCTTCATCCTATTAATTTGGTGGACTAATTATTTTAAGCTTTCTTTGTGATATGTTATTAATTGTTTCTATGTACACCAAACAAACTGTCAGGGCCCTCCCTGCTTTTTGCTTCCGATGTTGGCAGTGTTGAAGGCGGCGCATCACCCGCTAAACCGGCGCAGGCCGGCCTGTTAAACAGGTATAACCTATATTATTTATTATTAAAACTGTTACGATGTTTTTGAATTCAACCACCAGAAAACTGTTTTATACAGTGGCTGTTCTTATTGCTTCCACATTTATTACAATACAGATCAATGCGCAGACAATAACCGGTAAGGTTAGTTCTGAAAATGGTCCTGTAGAAAATGCCCTCATCCTGGCAGGCAGCCGGAATACCAGTACAGATGTAAACGGGAGTTATTCACTTTCCGTAACCCCGGGTACTATAACGGTAGAGGCTTCTTTAGCCGGGTATCGTCCCCAAAAGAAAACCATTACGGTGGAGGCCGGCCAGACGGTGACTGTTGATTTTGTACTGGAAAGTGCCGGCAACCTGAACGAGGTGGTGGTAGTGGGCAGCCGTAACCCCGGCAGAAGCTCCACAGAAAGCCCCGTGCCGGTGGATGTGATCCCCTTAAAACAGATCGCCAACCAAGTAGGCCAGCTGGATGTGAACCAGCTGCTTACTTATCTGGCGCCATCCTTTAACTCCGTAAGGCAGTCGCTGGGAGATGCTACAGATCATATAGACCCGGCACAGCTGCGCGGTTTGGGGCCGGACCAGGTACTGGTGCTGGTAAATGGTAAAAGATATCACCAAACCTCTTTGCTGAATGTGAACGGAACCGTGAATAAAGGCACTACAGGAACCGACCTGAACTCTATCCCGGCCAGCTCCATTGAGCGGATCGAGATCTTACGCGATGGCGCTTCCGCGCAATATGGATCAGACGCCATCGCAGGGGTGATCAATATTGTTCTGAAAAAAACCACCGGGTTAAGCGTAAACGCTTCTTACGGAGGCAATGTAACCAGCTATGATAAAAATTACGGATGGAACCAGTTGCACCCGGATGATCAGCTGCCGGGAAGTGTAAGCAGGACCGATGGCCAGAATTTTCAGGTTGCTGCCAATTATGGTATACCCCTAAAGAAAGGCTACCTCGTTCTTTCGGCGGAATACCTTAAGCGTAACGCCAGCAACCGTACCGGTTTGTACACCGGGCAGATCTGGCCCGGTGTGAACGGGGTTGACCGTACCGATAGTATTAACG
>DASVMC010000362.1:0-2390 GCA_036384555.1 Niabella sp.
GGATTGCTGGTGATTGATGAAGAACAAAAATTTGGCGTAGCGCACAAAGAAAAAATAAAAGTGCTGCGCAGCACCATCGACTGCTTAACCCTTACGGCAACACCGATTCCAAGAACCCTGCAATTTTCTTTAATGGGCGCCCGGGACCTGAGTATCATTAACACGCCGCCGCCAAACCGGCAACCCATTCAAACGGAAGTGCTGGTATACAATGAAGATACCATTCGCGATGCTATTTATTTTGAAACAGAGCGGGGCGGGCAGGTATTCTTTATTCATAACCGGGTGGCGGGATTGAGTGAGATGGCTACCCTCATACAGGGACTTTGCCCGGACCTTTCGGTCAGTTATGCACATGGCCAGATGGAAGGTTCTAAATTAGAGGAAAAGATCCTTGATTTTATTGATCACCGCTATGATGTATTGGTGTGTACCAATATTGTTGAAAGCGGGGTAGACATTCCGAATGTAAACACCATTATTATCAACAATGCACATCATTTTGGCCTTAGCGATCTGCACCAGTTAAGAGGGCGTGTGGGCCGCAGCAATAAAAAAGCATTTTGTTATTTACTGGCTCCTCCGATGAGTACGCTGCCTGCCGATTCACGGAAACGCCTGCAAACCCTGGAGCAACACAGCGAGCTGGGAAGCGGTTTTCAGATCGCTATGCGCGACCTGGATATCCGCGGTGCCGGTAATTTGCTGGGCGGCGAACAAAGCGGCTTTATGGCCGAGATCGGCTTTGAAACCTATCAGAAGATCCTGGATGAGGCCATCCGGGAGCTAAAGCGTACACAATTTAAAGAGCTCTTTAAAGAGGAGATCAGCCGGCAGGATGATTTTGTTTCGGATTGCACCATTGACACGGACCTGGAAATCCTGATCCCAGATGACTATGTAGAAAGCATTACCGAACGCCTTTCATTATACCAACGCTTAGATAACAGCGAATCTGAAGAGGAGCTGGCTGAACTATACACAGAGTTGCAGGATCGTTTTGGCCCGGTACCATCCTCCGTGAACGATCTTTTTGAAACGATCAAATGCCGGAGACTGGCTGTAGAACTGGGCTTTGAAAAGATGACCTTAAAAAGCGAAACCCTGCGCTGCCATTTCATCAACCGGCCTGACTCCCCTTATTTTGAATCGGAAGTTTTCCGGAAAATCATCCAGTATGTGCAGACAGGTACCAATAAGGCCCGTTTAAAACAAACAGGCCGGCTGTTCCTGCTGGTAGCCACACCCATCCCCTCCATGCAATCACTTTATGACTTTCTGAAAGATATGCATGCTTTTTGCAAAGCCACTGTCTGATGAATCAGTCCGATATAGCCATTCGTGGAAGTTCTCCGGAATCTTTTATTAGGAATACTGCTTAGGTATCAACACCTTTTGCGCATCAGGCAGACAATCCCCGCCGGAAAATCAGCCCATACACTGCTGGTACCTGCCGGGCGTAACCCCTTCCGCTTTCTTGAAAAGGCGTACAAAATAGTTGGTATCCGTAAAGCCGCATTGTGCCGATATATTAGCCAGCTTTTGAGTCCTGTCTTTCAATAATATTTTAGCCAGTTTGATACGCTCTTTATTGATATAATCGACCGGACTTAATCCAAATTGCTCCTTGAACCATTTAAAAAACAGATTCCTGCTTAAATAGGCTTTTCGGGTCAGGGTCTCTACCGTAATTCTTTCAGTAAGATGTTCCCGTATATAATTAATAATATAATGTTTTCTGGAAGGATTATTATTGACGGCACTTTCAATACTGACCTGCTGCAGATACTGACTTTGTACCAACCGGATCAACAGCTCTTTTAAATTCAGGTCGGCAATAATATCCTTGGAAGTGCTGTTCCCGCTGCAAATCCGTATCAGTTTATTAATAAGCATACTTACCTCAGCATCATTATCAAAGTGGTATTGATTCACCAATAATTCCCAATCGGTTGCCTCATCTTTAACAGTATTATAATAAGCATTCAAATAGTTAAGCGTATTTTTCACATAGGATGCATCCACTGCCAGTGCTATGCATTGTGTGGGATCATCAGCTGTCGCTTCCGGAAAATCGATCAGCATCTTTTCACGTGCAGGTACAATAACGGTTTCACCCGGTAAATAATCGAAGTCATTATTCAGCAGGTGCATCACTTTTTTTCCGCGTACCATACTGGTAATGATAAAATCATCAAATGTCAATGGCACCTGGTATGCCTGCTGATAGGTTTCAAAAACATTGAGCTCACAATTATGTAAGCTGAAAACACGACGGTTCTCAATCAATGTACTTAAATGACGGGGTGTTGTTAAATCTACTTTATGAAGCCTGCTTTTGTTCATATGCCGTTGGTCTAATTTACGGCATTTTCACACTAAAATAAAAA
>DASVMC010000363.1:0-3074 GCA_036384555.1 Niabella sp.
TTTCAATAAACCGTCCATAGCATCGCACTTAGCTGCTACAGCTTTTTTGCCGATAGACTTGAATACTTCTTCGAGCTTTGTTACGTGCCCTTTCGTTTGTTCAAAATGATCGGCGATAGCGGATTTGAGATTGGCAGAGGATGCGTTCTTCTGCATCTTAGGCAAGGCCTTTACCAAGGCCTTTTCTGCCCAGTAAATGTCTTTCAAACCGTCCTCAAAGAAATCCTGTAGCTCTTCTGCTGCATCTTTCTTTGCAGGTACTTTTTTTGCTGCTTTTGTAGCCATAATTAGAATTTTAAGGTCATATAATAGTGCGTAAGCTTTAAAAAATTATGCCGGAACTTTTCTTGCCATTTCCCGCTCCCAAAAACGGTGCTGCCCTACTGCGTTCAGGAACTGTTTAATATTACCATCTGTAATAACGCCATCGCCCTTGTCGAAATAAGTTCGTTCCATAAAATCGGCAGCATCCTTATCTGCACCTATTGCTTTGCAGTGGCGGAACTGTTCATTTACAAAATGAATAGCATCCGGATCTGTCATCAAAGCCTTAACCGACCCCTCACCTCCCGGTATATACACCGCATCAAATAGTACCGAAGCGGTATTGAACAATGTTTCATCAGGTTGCAGTTGCTTGCCATCGGCGGTGGTTACAGCACCGAGCGTTGGAGCGATCAACTTTATTTTAGCACCTTTTGCCGCCGTTGCTTTTTGCAGCTCCCGGATGGTAGTAGCATTTACCTCATTGGCAACCAACACAGCTATGCAACGTGTTGCAATATTTCCTTTTTTAGAACCGGCCATGCTCAACGCCGGGGATTGTTCTATATCCTGCTTCACTTTTATAGGCGCATAATCCCTGGGATTCCCATCAGCAGGGATAGCGCCGTTTTCGACCGGCATTACTTTTTTGGGGATCGGTAATCCTAGTTTACCCGCCACATATTTTGCCAGGTCCATATTCACATTGGTGAGCGTATTTACCATCCGCTCCCTGATGGCCGGGATAGTGACCTTAGACAGTTCAAAACTGAAAGCATCTTTAATATGTTGTTGCTCCGGTACGCTTTGGCTGTTATAAAATAAAGCCACCTGCCCGAAATGATCGCGGAAACTTTTGCTGCGCGCCCTGATCTTCCTGGCATCGATTCTTTCGGCATAAGAGGTAAACCCGCCTTCGGCTGCTTTTGCCATATAGGGACATCCACCTCCGATGCTGTTGGGTGAATAGCTGGATTTTCCCTTATTGATCTGCATTTGCATGTGCCCGTCCCGCTGGTTGTTGTAGATAGTGTTTACCGAACGGTTGATCGGGATCTGGTGGAAGTTAGGGCCACCCAGCCTTGACAACTGCGTATCTGTATAGGAGAATAAACGGCCCTGCAGCAGCGGATCGTTGGTAAAATCTATACCCGGCACCAGGTGCGCGGGGCTGAACATTACCTGCTCTGTTTCTGCAAAGAAATTGTCAGGGTTACGGTTTAAGGTCATCTTCCCGATAATCTGAACCGGTACCAGCTCTTCGGGCACCAGCTTGGTGGGATCGAGCAGATCGAACGCGTATTTATGCTCATCCTTTTCGGGAATGATCTGCACGCCCAATTCCCATTCCGGGTAATTGCCTTCTTCTATCGCTTCCCACAGATCCCTTCGGTGAAAGTCGGAATCTTTCCCTGAAATTTTCTGCGCCTCATCCCATGCCACGGAATGTACGCCCAATACGGGCTTCCAGTGGAATTTTACAAAGCTACCCTGGCCTTTATCGTTAATTAGCCGGAAGGTATGCACTCCAAACCCTTCCATCATACGCAGGCTTCGGGGTATGGCACGGTCGCTCATGGCCCACATCACCATGTGTGTGCTTTCAGGCATCAGCGAAATGAAATCCCAAAACGTGTCGTGCGCTGATGCGGCCTGTGGTATTTCATTATCCGGCTCCGGTTTTACCGAATGCACCAGGTCCGGAAACTTCATTGCGTCCTGTATAAAGAAGATGGGAATATTGTTACCCACCAGGTCGTAGTTGCCTTCGGTTGTATAAAACTTTACGGCAAATCCCCTCACATCCCGCGCGAGATCGGTAGAGCCGCGGGACCCGGCTACTGTAGAAAACCGTACAAAGACGGGCGTTTCGCGGCCGGTATCTGTAAGGAACGCAGCTTTCGTAAACTCTTTCAAAGACCGGGTGAGCCTAAAAACGCCATGGGCGCCGCTGCCCCTGGCATGTACAATCCTTTCAGGAATACGCTCGTGATCGAAATGGGTGATCTTTTCGCGCAGGATAAAATCCTCCAACAGGGTTCCGCCACGCTCACCTGCTTTAAGGGAATTATGATCATCATTGATCTTTAAACCCTGGTCGGTGGTCATCGCCTTATTAGTGGGGTCTGTTGTGTAAGCTGCGAGATCAGCGGCTTTCAGATTTTTAGTTGGGGTAGATTTTGATTTAGCCATGACAAGTACTTTTCGATTTTCATAAATGACATTAACATGACACTAAAACTATACCAAATTTAAAAAGATAATATGTAATTTCAAAGTGGTTAAATCTTTAAAGGGTAAAGCAGATGCGAGGCAATATGAATTATTGTAGTTCAACTTTTATTTTATTAAAGTCAAGGCTATTGGTTTGCTTTTGAGAAATTACTGACCGGGAATCTATTGTTATCGCTATAAGTTAAAAGTGGCCCGTTTTAAACAAAACAGGCCGTTGCTAACCTATGAAAAACACCAATTCTAAATTACAAAATATTATCTAAATTATCAACGCCCAACTGCTTTCCGTAATTTACCTGCCTCCGACTTTAGTCTTTCCGCTTCCCTGGTTTTGCGATATGCTTCCAAAAGCAACTCCATATTCTTTTTATTTTCCTCCTCCTGTGCGATAACCGAATCCCTCAATCCTGGATTATTGGTATAGACCCGGTCCACTTTGCCCAGATAGTGCTGTAGTGGAGCGAAGGCTGTATCCAGCCGCATGAGCCGGTACTTGGTATCATTTTCCTGAAACTTCTCCAGCTTTTGAAAGGTGTTGTACCATCCACAGCAAAGCAGACAAACAGTAATAAAAA
>DASVMC010000364.1:0-6577 GCA_036384555.1 Niabella sp.
GGTTGATTGTAAGAGCCTCTTCAGTACGGGGACAATAAAGGAATGGGCTCCCCGCTTATTATAAATTTAATGTAGCTTTATAAAAAACCATTGTATGCAACCGCCAGTTATTGAAACCCTGCAGGTACAGCCTACATTACAGGTGAGCAATATACCAGAAGCCATTGATTTTTATACCCAAAAACTGGGCTTCACACCTGGGTTCACCTGGGGTGCGGAGCCCCGTTTTGCTGGGATCAGTCTTGGCGACAAACAGGTCTTCCTGTCTCTTACAGGTGAACCACATACGGGCAGCACTGTTTCTTTCGTAGTTGAAGATGCTGACGAGCTCTTTACTTTTCATCAGGCCAATAAAATAACCATTACCGAACCCATAGCCGACAGGGAGTACGGCATTCGTGATTATGCAATCCTTGATCCTTATGGAAATCGCCTTGTATTTGGGCATTATATATACAATAATATTGAGCCGCCAATAGAAATTGAACGGGTTGACGTTCCTGTACGTCTGGAAAAGAGGCTGGCAGCACTGCTGGAAGACCTTGCTGCGCACAAAAAAATGCCGGTAAACAGTTGCCTGGAAGAAATATTGCTGCATAGTTTTGAGCCTTATGGCGATAGTGTGGCCAGTCCGCATACCAAGGGCACATTACGGTATATAAAAGAGCTAAAAGAAAAACACGGTATTGATTATGATACCCATGGGAGCTACAGGTTCATAGAAAAGATATAAGGCTGACGATCCGGCCCGATACAATCGTTCGTTCTAAAAACTTTGCCGGAAGCTGTAAAATTCACCCAAATTAATCGGGATTTTTCTCTTATAAAGGCTACCTTTGCGCAATTTATTTTTTTTAAAAGAAAACAATAGAATGCCAAAAGATTCCTCCATCAAATCTGTATTAATTATTGGTTCTGGTCCCATTGTCATTGGCCAGGCTTGTGAATTTGACTATTCCGGTACCCAGGCTGCCCGCAGTCTGCGTGAAGAAGGTATAAAAGTGATCCTGATCAATAGTAATCCGGCTACTATTATGACCGATCCGATGATGGCTGACCGGGTATACCTGTTGCCATTAACTCCGGAAAGTATTGAACAGATTTTGCAGGAAAATGAAATTGATGCCGTATTGCCTACCATGGGCGGACAAACAGCGCTCAATCTTTGTAAAGAGGCAGAGGAACTGGGCATCTGGAAACAATACAATGTACGATTGATCGGTGTTGATATTAAGGCCATTGATAAGGCAGAAGACCGGGAGCTGTTCCGTCAGTGGATGATTGAGATGGGCATACAGGTAGCCACCGCCAAAACAGCCAATTCTTTTCTGGAAGGAAAGGAATTTGCACAGGAGATCGGTTTCCCGCTGGTGATCCGTCCTTCTTTTACGCTGGGTGGAACCGGAGGCGGTTTTGTGCATGATAAAGATGAACTGGACGAGGCGCTGAACCGGGGTTTGCAGGCATCTCCCATTCATGAAGTGCTGGTGGAAAAAGCGGTACTGGGCTGGAAGGAATTTGAACTGGAGTTACTGAGAGACGCCGCCAACAATGTCTGTATCATTTGTACGGTTGAGAACTTTGACCCGATGGGTGTGCACACCGGTGATTCCATTACGGTAGCACCTTCCATGACGTTGAGCGATACCGGCATGCAGCTGATGCGGAATACCGCTATCCGTATGATGCGGGACCTGGGGAATTTTGCAGGCGGTTGTAACGTACAGTTTGCCATGAACCCGGAAACAGAAGAGATCATAGCTATCGAAATCAATCCGCGGGTAAGCCGCTCTTCGGCCCTGGCTTCAAAAGCAACCGGTTACCCGATTGCAAAAATAGCCGCCAAGCTGGCCATTGGCTATAACCTGGATGAGCTGGAAAACCAGATCACCCAGACCACTTCTGCTTATTTTGAACCGGCCCTGGACTATGTAATTGTAAAGATCCCCCGCTGGAACTTTGATAAATTCAAAGGCGCCAATGATACGCTGGGCTTACAGATGAAAAGTGTGGGAGAAGTAATGGCGATCGGCCGCAGCTTTAATGAAGCTATCCAGAAAGCCTGTCAGAGTCTCGAGAACAATGCGATCGGCCTGGGGTATTACGGGAAAAGCCTGATGCGCGCGGAAGAATTGCTGGAATATATTAAAACCCCCAAATGGGACCGGATCTTCCGCATCAAAGACGCATTAATGGCGGGTATTTCCGTAGGAACCATTTCAAAAGCAACGAATGGCATCGATCGCTGGTTTTTGTCAGAAATCCAAAAACTCTGCGTACTGGAAAAACAAATTGCCGAATACAATTTGGACACGCTTCCGGCGGAACTGCTGCGGGATGCAAAAGTAAACGGCTTCAGTGACGCCCAGATCGCGGAGATCATGGGACACGGCAATACGGAAGAAGCGGTATATGCAAAAAGAAAAGAACTGGGTATCAGCCGCGTATACAAAATGGTTGATACCTGTAGCGCTGAGTTTGAGGCAAAAACACCTTATTTCTACTCTACCTTTGATGCTCCTGCCGCTACACCATCCGACAATGGAAGTCTGATCCACAACGAATCAAAAGTTACTGATAAAAGGAAGATCATCGTATTGGGCAGCGGTCCCAACCGTATTGGACAGGGTATTGAATTTGATTACTGCTGCGTACATGGGCTGCTGGCCATTAAAGAAGCCGGTTATGAGGCCATTATGATGAACTGTAATCCTGAAACGGTGAGCACTGATTTTGATATGGCTGATAAGCTCTACTTTGAACCGGTATACTGGGAGCATGTACGCGAACTGATCGAATATGAAAAACCGGAAGGGGTGATTGTGCAGCTGGGCGGACAAACAGCCCTGAAGCTGGCAGAGAAGATCACGGGTATGGGCATAAAGATTATGGGAACCAGCTTTGATAATATGGATATTGCGGAAGACCGCGGCCGGTTCAGCGATATGCTGAAGGAGCTGAAGATTCCTTATCCTGAATACGGTTCCGCATGGACGGTGGATGAAGCGGTACAGATTGCCAACCGTGTAGGCTACCCCGTACTGGTACGTCCTTCCTATGTGCTGGGTGGTCAGCGTATGCGTATTGTACTGAACGATGACGAGGTGGAAAGAGCCGTAATAAGCCTTTTAAAACATATTCCGGGCAATAAGATTTTGATTGATCACTTCCTGGATCGTTGCCAGGAAGCCGAGGTAGATGCCATTTATGATGGAGAGAACTTTCATGTAATGGGCGTAATGGAACATATTGAACCGGCAGGTATCCATAGTGGCGATAGTAATGCGGTATTACCGGCTTTCAATCTTTCTCCGCTGGAGGTAACAACCATGGAACATTATGCTGAAAAAATAGCACGGGCGTTGAATATCCGCGGACTGATCAACATCCAGTTTGCGATCAAGGACGGAACCGTTTATGTAATTGAGGCCAACCCGCGTGCATCACGTACCACGCCATTCATCGCCAAGGCCTACCAGATCCCTTATCTGAACATTGCCACCAAAGTAATGATCGGCGCCAACAAGCTTACCGACTTTAAATTCGAAAAGAAATTAAAGGGATATGCCATTAAGGAGCCGGTATTCAGCTTTAGTAAGTTCCCGGGGGTCAATAAGGAACTGGGACCCGAAATGAAGAGTACGGGAGAAGCCATTCGCTTTGTCAAAGATTTAAAAGACCCGTACTTCCGTCAGTTATACAAAGACAGAAGCATGTTCCTGAGCAAATAAGAACAGCTTACTTCAGATAGTTGATAAAGGCCCGCATGCGGGCCTTTTATAATGCCTCCGGTTCCAGGATCCGGCGCAAATAATTTACCTGCCCCAGGTGATAATTCAAATGAAGGGTCAGCTGTACCATTACGTAATGATTGGCTCTTTCCATATCATCAAAGATCAGCGGATATCTTGCATCCATATCGAGCGTACCTACTATTTGAGTAACCAGGGGAATAAGTGCTTCCAGTCCTTTTACAAGGAAAGCCCTTTCTACATTTTTCCGGGAAAATTCAGCAGCCCGGTCCCGGATATAGCCGGTATTGGCAAGAACGGTACCTATAAGGTAATTTGTTCCTCCAATAATATGCAAGGCAAGATTACCCGCGGAATTTTTCACAGATCCCAGTATCTTCCACAGGTTTTCTTCCTTTTGAAACAGGTTGATTTCTTCAATGATCCTGCGGAGATCACGTTCGTAAAAACCGGCCAGTACGCTGTTTAACATAGTCACTTTTCCTGCTAAATTACTTATTCCCTAGAACTGCTTTATATCCACTTTTCTGGCAGCATCAACCAGTTTGAAAATAATGGGCGGATTTCCCTGCTCTTTTATATTTATGAATTGCTGCTGTTCTGTAACCCGCTGGTCACTATCCTGGGTTTCCACAGAAAAAGTAAACGGTTTCACCGGCAGGTTAAAGGAAAAATTTCCTTCTGCATCAGTAATCGTTGTAAATCTGCTGACTTGCTGGTCAGTTACAATAACAGTGATGCCTTCTAATGAAGGAGCAGCCTGTAAATAAGCATTTTTTTCCGCAACCATCTTTCCCGGAAGGGTCACCGTTTTTACCAGAGGAATTTTAAGGGTCCGGTTGTGGGTCACTACTACTTCCTGCGGTTCCAGCAGCCACCATCCGTTGCCATTTTGTATACGCAGTTTATACGTTGCCGGCTTCAGGTTGGTAAACGATACTTTTCCTTTCCGGTTGCTCTGTGCTAAAGATTCATTTAAGGCTGCAATTACGTTTTCAACCGGCAATTCATCTGCATCCCAAATACCGTTTGCATTTTTGTCGCCAAAAAACAGGAAGGAGAGACTCTTATAGCCCGGAGAATTTTGTTGTATAAATGATTTGATGATACCCGCCTGTGTTTGTAAAAAATTATAATCAGGATATTGTTGGTAGGTATTATAAAAGACCTGTACAGACAGCTGCCATGCACGTTTAAAGCGAAAGCTCAGTTTTCCCTGAACCGTATTCGACCAACCCTGGAAATAGCTGTAATAATTCAGATTGTCTGCAACCTCACCCTCCAATCTTTTATCCAGCAGCGTAAAATGTGTGTAAGGCCCAAATGAATACTGCCGGAATTTTCCCTGCTGCCAGGGTAAGGGCTCCTGTATCAGGTAAAAAGGATTGTTCTGTAAAAAAGCATTGACGCCTACCAGCCTGTTGTTATAATTAAATCTCCACTGCCATACTGAATAATTGCCTTTCTCCAGATAAGGATTATTACTGGTTACGTTTCCATAATCAGTAGTTAGTAAAAACGAATGTGCTGCATGGTTATAAGCAATATCACCGGCAATATGCCAGGAGGCCGAATGCAGCGTTTGTACATTATTAATAATGCTTTGCTGTAAGGACTGCGTGTAAAAATAGGGATGCAGTGTAATTTGCCAGCGCCCGGCACCGGTTGCAAAACCAGCCTGGTATTTGGCTGTTTTGGAATTAAGAAAAGCCGGTGTGTATTTGCTCAGGTAACTGGGTGTGTTATTAACCACTTCATAATGCAAAAACAGGTGTTGCCGGGTAGCTAACTGATAGTCAATATGTTCTTGCAGCAATAAGGCCCCCCTCCTCAGGCCGCTGTAATAAGGAGAGCTATAGTAATTATCTGACAGGAAACTCCACTTCCCCACATTTTGCTGATAGCGCATACCACCTGCGTATCCCTTCTTTGATATACCCCGATTATCTGAAACTGCTTCATGACTGTACCCCGCTTCCAGTTCTAAAAGCTGCCCGTGCCTGAACCGCCATCCGGTATTCGTATGAATAAGATCTGTTTGTACCCCTGTTAAAGGGTCTTTTGCGTTGAGATATACAACGCTGCTATTATTGTTCTGACCGGAATAAGTATAGCTCCCGGCCCAAACAGTAGCGCCTTCTCTCTGTTGGTTTACATCCGAAAATAACAGGTAATCATTTTTTACATAATACCCGCTTATGGTACTACCGGAATCCGGATAGACGGAAACCTTGACACCCTTTCCAAACAGCGCGTAATCAAGATTTTCAGAGATGTTGCCGGCCTGTACCCCGAAATACCTGTTTTTATACGCGATCCAGGAATCATACATTTCGGCACCGGAAAACGGCTGGTTATAATAATTCAGGTTTACCCGATAACGAAGCTGTGTATTTTCTGAAGGATAAACAGCGCCGCCCGCGCTCAGCTGATAATAATTAAAGCCGGTGTTGGAGCCCAGATAACTTAATTGAGCTGTATTATTGATCAAAGAAGCAGCTGTATTGTTCATAATAGCCCATCTTTTCTCACTGGTTAATGCCAGCACTTTTGTATAGGTCACTGCCAGTTCTTTACCGGACAGGGGATCAATTGCCAGGACTGATAAGTTAAAATCCGGCGTAAGATTTTGCGCAACCGTATTACGCAGGTTAATGATGAACAGGTGCTGACTTCCCGGTTGCAACATAACTGTCCTGTTATTCTCTATTGCTTCCAGCCCGTCAGGATAGGACCTTAGCAGCAACCTGAAGGTCAGGTTTGAATAGCCATTGTTAACGCATTTTATTTGCACAGTCCCGTCATTGCTTTGTGCATTTAGGTAA
>DASVMC010000365.1:0-2209 GCA_036384555.1 Niabella sp.
TTCAATCTCTTCCAAAGACTTGGCTACTTTTACCCCGTTGATGCCGGTTTCTTTTATTGTACCCTTGCCACGGCCACCTGCGTGAATTTGTGCCTTAATAACCGCAAATTTACTTCCGGTATCTGTTTTGATTTTGCGGTAGGCCTCTTCCGCTTCCTGCACAGAGCTACAGGCATAGCCTTCCTGCACCGGAACATTGTATTTTTTTAATAATTCTTTGGCTTGATATTCATGAAGATTCATACTATAAACTTTGCTACGAAGATAAGGATTCAACTGAAACTTTCCGGCCGGTGCTGTTAAAATCGGTTTGCAGGGCAGGAATACCGGCTATAATTATTTCAAGGATACAGAAAAGGATCAATGCATACTGCCGTGCCTGGAAAGGAATAGCTAAAACCTGTACATTTGTCAAAATTGATTAATATGAAGAAAATTGTTCTGCAACCATTACTACTGGTGATGATCCTGTTTGTTGCTATAGGAAGCCACGCGCAATCTGAAAAACCCCAGACGATATCAAAAAATGCACGGCAGATTGAAAAGCTGAACCGTCAGCTGGAGAAGGAGCAAAAAAAGCTGAAAGGCTATGAAGAAGACCTTGAAAATGAAAAAAAAGGACTGGAGAACGCTAACAGTGATGCTTCAAGCGCTGCAAACCGGGCCCGGAAATTTTCCCGCAAAATGGACCGCAACCCGGGAAATGAACGGCTGGCGAAAAAGGCAGAGAAAGCGGTGGACAGGACTTCCAGGAACAATGAAAAATCAGTTAAACTGACGCGTCAGTTAAATACCACGCAGAGCAATATTTCAAAATCCAATAACAGGATAGCCGATTTGCAAAAAAAGCTTGACAAGCTGCATTCAGAAGGATAATCGGGAGCCGGACAAGGTGCCCTGTGCCCTGTAACCGGGGCAGGAAGCCTGCTGAATGTTAATAGTTTTAAAAGATAGGTAGACGTGTTTTTTCAAAAGTACGCATACCTTTTAGTTTCACTATATTTGTTGCCATTTAAGAGATAAATTATGTCGAATTCAGTGGTGCAGCAGGTGCAGGAAACGGTAGCCTTTTTGCAGGAACAATACCCCGCTATTCCGGAGGTGGGAATAGTGCTCGGCAGCGGACTAGGTAATTTTGCACAGCATATTCAGGTAGAGAAAGAAGTACCCTATGCTGAAATTCCTAACTTTCCCGTTTCTACAGTAAAAGGACATTCCGGGAAATTGATTTTTGGAGAACTGGCAGGCAAAAAGGTAGTGGCTATGGCCGGTCGCTTTCATTTTTATGAAGGATATACTCCGCAGGAGGTCGTTTTCCCGATAAGGGTGTTTAAACTGCTGGGCATAAAGCAATTGTTGCTGAGCAATGCAGCGGGCGGTGTAAACCCGGGGTTCTCTGTAGGAGACATTATGATTATTACGGACCATATCAGTTTTGGGACGCCCAACCCGCTGATCGGCAAAAATATTGAAGAATGGGGCACCCGTTTTCCCGATATGAGTGAGCCTTACAGAAAAGGGCTTATTACAAGGGCAAAAGAGATCTGCGCAGCAGCAAATATAACAGTGCGGGAGGGCGTTTATTATGCAGTAACCGGGCCTACTTTTGAAACCCGTGCCGAATACAAGATGATCCATACTTTAGGTGCAGACGCTGTAGGAATGAGTACGGTTCAGGAAACAATTGTTGCCAATCATATGGGACTGGATGTGTTTGCTGTAAGCATCATTACAGACATGGGCATCCGCGAGGAAGAAAATACAATCACACATGAAGAGGTGTTGGAAGCGGCAAAGAACGCGGAACCCAAATTGGCGCATTTATTTACTCAGATGGTAGCTGGCGCATAAAATCAATAAATGAAGTTTTACTTAATTCTGCTGTTCATTGTGGTGGGATATTGTGCACAGGCACAGGATCCGCTGGGGAATATCGGCGGCCGTTTCCGGGGGATCAAGAATGCCGGATCGGGTAATGACAGCCTGGCAAAAAGAAACAAATTTGAAGATTCTATTACGATCAGTTACCGGTACCTGGATACATTAAGGAATTATAAACTGGATTCATCCATCAATGACCTGACCCAGTATTACCCCATCCCGGCTGAATACAATTACCTGGGCAATTTTGGTAGTGCCGCACAGTCCTATTTATTCTCACCCATCCTGAAATCGGGATGGGATCCCGGTTTTCATGCCTATGATATTT
>DASVMC010000366.1:0-2872 GCA_036384555.1 Niabella sp.
GCACTTTATATACGACATGGCGCTAGTTGTATTTTTCTTTAAGTACACGGGCCGCAATCTTATCAATAGGTAATGTCATAATATCGGGTGAAAAATAATCCCAGTCAACAAACCGGAAATTTTCTGAAACATGATCCGGGAAAATGGGTGTGCCGTTGTTAACCGGATAAATAAGCGGGGTTACGGGAGCCAGCAGGTAATAAATGGAAATAAGCTGGTGGTGCTCATTAAATGCAGACTGCTGGAAGAAATCTGTTGTATATAAGTGCCCGGTCACTTTTACTTCCGCATTCATTTCCTCCCTGCACTCCCGCACCAGGCAGTCTGCAGGACCTTCTCCCAGCTCAAGACCACCACCCGGAAATTTAGTTACCTCATCATTATTCAGGATCAGCTCATCGCTTACCAGCACCTGTTTCTGATCATTGACCAGGATACCATAAATCCTGATGTTGAAAGCAGTTAATGCCATTAAAATATTTTTTTTCTAAAAGCCAGTAAGGCCAGGATAATGATCACCAGCAAAGCCAGGGCGCCTATAATATAAAACGGGTAAGCCGATCCTTCCAGGCCGTTATATACGTTCATGCTGAATATACAGGCTGTTAAAAGCGGGATGCTTAAAAGAACAATGGCCCAACTCATTCTCTTTAAATACAGATGCTGGTTATTGGCTATAACGCTGCCAAAAGTGGTCATGCTGCTGTTCAGGATATTTGTATAAATAGTTGCCATTTCCAGTGCCTGTGAATTATCTACCATCAGGTCTTCCAGCGATTCATTTTCTTCCTCAGTAAGGCTTAAGAATGCAGTACGTTGTAATTTAGCCAGCAGCAGTTCATTGGAGCGGAGGGCAGCTACAAAATACACAAGGCTTTTTTGTAAGCGCATCAGCTCCTGCAGATGCTCATTCTTATGATCCGTATAAAAGCGTTGTTCAATGGCGCCCCGCTTGCGGTTCATTTCCTTCAGGTATTCCATAAAATTCTGGATGATCTTTTCGATGATCTTGACCACCATCAGGCTTTTTTTATCGGGCTGACGATTTTGAAAGGTATTCAGGAATTTTTTAATAGCAGGGTTTTCAAAAGAATTGACAGTTACAATATGATTATGGGTCAGAATAATAATGATTGGGATAGTGATATAATCTGCGTCGCTTTCGTTGAAGGAATTGTTATCTGTCGGGGTTTTTATCACTATCAGTTTTACATTGTCATCTTCTTCAAAACGACTGCGCTCATCTATGTCCAGGGAGTCCGTTAAAAAATCAATCGGGATCTCCAGCTTTTCGGAAAGTTCGTAAAACTCTTCCTGCTTTAAGGGGGGAACTACATTGACCCAGCTGTCATTTTCCGGTTCCGAGATCTCGACCGTTTCATGGTCGATGTTCTTGAAATATTTAATCATGTTCAGTTATGTTTATGGCGCCGTTAAATACCTGTAGGGCAGGCCCTTTCAGCCAGATGTTGTTAAAGGTGCCATCTACCTCCCGGCGGTAGCGCACGTTTAACTTTCCTCCAATGGTTTCAATATCTACCGAGTTAAATCCGTTATCATTATGATGAAACACCAGCGCTGCGGCCGTTACTCCGGTACCGCAGGAATAGGTTTCGTTTTCCACACCGCGCTCATAGGTGCGCACAATGAGGCTGCCATCTTCTTTTACCTGCACAAAATTTACATTGATTCCTTCCTCTGTATATTCTTTACTGTAACGGATCTTTTGGCCTTCTTTAACGACGTCCAGGCTCATAACGTCCGGTTCCAGCTGCACATAATGAGGAGACCCCGTATTAAGCACCGAATCCGTTTTGTGGTTCCGGATGCCTTCTACATCCTTCATTTTTAATGAAACCGCTTCTCCATCAATGGTGGCCTCGTGTGGTCCGTCTGTAGCTATGAACGTATAACTGTTTTTTTTAATGCCCAGGTCGTTGGCGAATTTTACGATACAGCGGCCTCCGTTACCACACATGGTCCCTTCCCGGCCGTCTGCGTTATAGTAAACCATTTCAAAGTCGTAGCCTTCTTTATTATTTAATAACATGAAGCCGTCTGCACCAATACCAAAACGCCGGTCGCACAGGGTCTTAATTGTATCTTCATCTAATACAGGATAATTCCCTTCCCGGTTGTCAATAAGAATAAAATCATTTCCGGTGCCCTGGTATTTATAGAATCGTATGTTCATTGTTGATCGTTAATAGTTGATGGACTATGGTCCATAGTAGTCTGGTTAAAAGTTATTTTTAAAAGTTTCTAAAAATTTTACAATCAATTTTTCAATAGCAGCCTTGTTATTTTTACTGAATTCCTTTACGATACGGTTGGCAACAATGGCGTTTATAGCCAGGCAATTGTGCCCCAATAGTCTCCCCAGGCCAAAGATCGCCGAGGTTTCCATCTCAAAGTTGGTAATGCGGTGCTGCCCGAAGCTGAAATCAGTTAAACGATCGATCAGTTGCGGGTTACGTACGCCTAACCGCAGTACACGTCCCTGGGGTCCGTAGAACCCCGGGCAGGTCACTGTAATGCCCTGGTGAAAACCCGCTACAAAATGCTTTAGCAGGGAAGGGGCGGCGCCTGTAATATAGGGAGTGCCCAGGCCCTGTATCTGCACGTGTGTAACAAAAGACTGGATCAGCTGCGTTTCTTCATCGGTTTCTTCCGGGCGGTAGAAATTTAATAGATTATCGAGACCCAGCCCGTGTGTGGAGGCCACAAAACTATCTACCGGAATATCCGCCTGCAAAGCCCCTGACGTGCCCACCCGGATAATATTAAGCGATTTAAGTGCAGGATTGATTTCCCTGGTTTCAAAGTTAATATTGACCAGGGCGTCCAGTTCATTCAGTACAATATCAATATT
>DASVMC010000367.1:0-4071 GCA_036384555.1 Niabella sp.
AGTACGGGCGTTGAAGTGTGCGACGCAACAGGGCCCCATAGTAGTAGTGTTGCCGGGCCCATAAAAAGATCAAGAAATGAAAAAGGTTTATCGGGTAAGTGCTTTTATCACGCTGTTGCTGGCAGCTGCAGCGGTTCTGCAGCAAGGCTGTAAGAATAAACAGGGGAGTAAGGAACCTCCTGTGCAAACCGGATTTGTGTTCCGCGAAAAGCTATCGGACTATGGGTTCTTTACCGGTGAGCTGAAAGCGCTGCAACCCGCAGCAGGCGTTACCCATTACGAGATCATCACCCCCTTGTTCAGTGATTATACGGTTAAAGACCGGTTTATTGTGTTACCCAAAGGCAAGCCGTTAAAGTATACGGCCAGCGGTGTGCTTGATTTTCCGGACGCCTCTATCATCATCAAAAACTTTGCGTATAAAAATAAAGCCGGCCGGAAGGTGATGATTGAGACCCGCTTGCTGGTAAAGGATCCGGCGGACGGGCAATGGAAGGTGATGGACTATTTATGGAACCAGGAGCAGACGGAAGCCGTGAAGCATATTACCGGCGCCGCACTGCCCATTGCTTTTATTGATGATGCAGGCAATGAGATCCATACCACCTACCTGGTGCCCAACCTGAATGACTGCAAGCGCTGTCATAACAATAACAATGAGCTGCAGCCGATCGGACCCAAAGCGCGTAACCTCAACTTTATACTGAAAGGACAAAAAGAGAACCAGCTGGTGCATTGGGCCGCAAAGGGTATGTTGACGGGAATGCCTGTGGCAGACAGTATCGGACAACTGCCGGATTGGACGGATGCCCAGCGTTATACCTTGGATCAGCGGGCGCGGGCTTACCTGGAGATGAACTGTGCGCATTGTCACCTCGCTACGGGCGATGCTTCCAATACCGGGTTGTTCCTTGATTACGATAAAAAAGATCCTTACCATGTCGGCGTCATGAAGGAACCCGTATCAGCAGGAGGTGGGGCCGGCGGCCTGAATTATGATATTGTTCCCGGTGATCCGGCGCATTCCATATTTGTGTACCGGATGAACAGTGCAGAGCCGAATATCGCCATGCCGGAGCTCGGCCGCTCCGTGATCCACAAAGAAGGCGTGGCGCTTATTACGGAATGGATCAAAAAAATGAAATAGTGTGCTGCATTGTTTTAACCGGCAGGAATCTATTATGATCTTTTTTTCAAGTAACCCGGCTAAATACATTAGTTCTCTTCTCAGTAATAGCAAGCTACTGGCGGGATAAAAACGGGAAAGCGCTAAATTTGAGCCGGAATCCGTTTTTGATCAGCTTCCTGAAAATGAAGATATGGATATCAGTACCGGCTCAATACTTATAAGCAGCTCCACCATGGATGATGCAAATTTTCAACAGGCCGTTGTGCTTATTACTGAGTACAATGAAAAAGGCGCTATGGGATTTGTGGTAAATAACCTGTATCCCAGGCCGTTGAATGAATTGGTTGAATTCAGGCAGAGCCCGTCCTTTCCTTTATACGATGGTGGCCCGGTAGATCATGATCATCTGTATTTTATACATCGCAAACCCGATTTAATAGCAGGTGGCGACCCCATTCAAAACGGGCTATATACAGGTGGAAATTTTCAACAGGCTGTTACCCTCATCAACGCAGGTATTCTGACCAACAGGGATCTTAAAATTTTTGTCGGGTATTGCGGCTGGGATTTTGGCGAGCTGGAGGCAGAGATCGGGGATGGGTATTGGGAACAGATGAACCACACTGATGTGTTTACCATTCAAAAATAGCCTAGATGCAGATAAAGCCTCAGCAACTTTATCCAATTACTTAAGTTCAAAAACAATTTTGTTTAATAGAATCCAGATTCTGCTACAAATGAAATATTTCTTATTTGTAATTGTAGGTATGTTGGTTACAAATAATTGCGCTGCACAAAATAATATCAAAGTTATCGATAGTATATTGCACAGGTTATACTGGGCCGATAAGCTAAATGGTAACATATTGATTGCTGAAAAAGGGCAGGTGGTTTATAATAAAAGTTTTGGGCTGGCCAATGAAATAACCAGGCAGCAGTTAAATGATTGCTCCGTTTTTGAACTGGCTTCACTTACCAAGCAGTTTACCGCAATGGCAATTATGATTCTTAAAGAACAAAAGAAATTGAACCTGGATGAAAGTATTGCCCGGTATCTTCCTGAATTGTCTTTTTATCATGCGATAACTATACGCAACTTACTGAACCACACAGGAGGGTTACCTGATTATTTAAAGCTGATGGAACACACCTGGAATAAAACCAGGATTGCCACCAACCAGGATGTGATTGATTTTTTTTCAAAGAATCAGCCCAAACCGTTATTTGAAGCCAACACCCGGTTTGATTACAGCAATACCGGGTATGTATTCTTAGCATCCATCATTGAACGGTGTGCAGGCATGCCTTATCCCGTTTTTTTAAAACGGAACATTTTTAATCCGCTGGATATGCTTCAAACAGAAGTCTTCCGACGAAGGTATGCTCCACATAAAGTAGTTAATTATGCCTGGGGTTATGAGTATGTTGAAAAACAAAAAAGGTATCAATTGCCAGATAGCTTACCTCAATCTCAGTATGTAGTCTGGATGGATGGCGTTTATGGAGATGGGGCGGTTCATTCTACTGTAGTTGATTTATTAAAATAGGATCGGGCATTATATACAGACAAATTAATTTCAAAGAAGGGGATAACAGAACTATTTGAACCAGCTGTTTTAAAGAATGGCGCAAAAACGGATTATGGCTTTGGCTGGTCGGTTGATAGTAGCACACAATACGGCAAAATAGTGGCACACTTTGGCAGTTGGCCAGGATATGTTTCGTATATAGAACGGGACATCTCTGCAGATAAGACAATTATTATCCTTACGAATCATTCTAACCGGCTCAATTATATTCCGTTTATTCAATGTGCTCTTTACAATAGACCATTACCTCCTTTAAGTATTTTTAAAGAAATTATTTTAACACCTGATGCGATGCAGCAATTTGAGGGCTGCTATATGCGGGGTGCAGATCCGATCAAAATCTATGAAACAGACGGAATGCTGCACTACCAGCAGCAAGGTCAAAATAGTTTTTTACTGACTCCGATGGGGCCCCGTTCTTTTTTTATCAAGCAGTTTAATGATACCCGCGTCGATTTTGAGGTAAACCAAAGCGGCGTGGTGATTGGTTTTATTCTGTCCGATAATGGTCAAAAAACAAAGGCGAGAAAAGTGAATTAGACAGGGCTCCTGACATTTCATTGTTTTTGACAATCACAGGACATTACAAGTAATGAAATTTCCGCCTGGATGTTTATACCGTTATTTACCGGCTCCCGTCAAAACATCCATCGCTTTGGTAATATTCCTTTGTTTTGCTTCCATACTTTTTGCATTCGCAATCGGCAGGGTAAGTGCTTTTTTCCTGCTATTGGAAAATGTTTCAAATATTTTTTTTGCTTTTGCATTTTTGTCCAGCGCTTTTTTAAACTCAACGGGGATCTCTACTGCCCGGGGTTCCGTATCCAGTTCAATGGTTACATCGATCTGATCCCCTCCGTTTACGTTGGCCCCGGCGCGGTTCTCTGCGCTTACGCCCACCATAAAAGCGCCACCCATTACCGCCACAGTGCTCCGGTAGGTAAACCCGTTGATCGTAACTTTGACAGGCGGTTTTTTTCCCGCATTTAATTCCCCGATGATCTGATCGGGAATTTTTATACCAGTGGCTGTTTTGCCAGACTGCAGCAATGTAGTTCTGAATTTTAATTTTTGATGAGCAACCATTTTAGTAAGTTTTATTCTTATGACAAAAATGCGGCAATAAATTGGTTTTGCAACTATTCATTCGCGGCAATAAACAGGTGTTTTGCGGCAACCGGCACTAACTGTCTGTATTGGGAACCTTAACAGTATAGTATCAATATTTTTTGGAATTTATTTAATAGGTTGGAGCAATAACATCGGTTTGAAATTGTTTTCTTTGTTGTATAAATGAACAGTCACTGTATCAAAAACGTACATCCTTATTTTCTGGCAGGCACGCATCTTGTT
>DASVMC010000368.1:0-5112 GCA_036384555.1 Niabella sp.
TTGACATACATTTTTGTCATTTTAATGCGTATAAAAACCACGCTTTTATGATTGCTTCAATATGATTGCCAACCCTACTTTTGATATAACCGCTTATTAAAGCCATTTAGTATGGATTACCAGCTGCCACCGGCACCGCCGCCGCCAAAGCTGCCGCCGCCAAATCCTCCAAAACCGCCGCCACCACCTCCGCCAGACCAACCGCCACCGCCGCCGCCGGACCAGCCTCCCGGTATGATCCAGCCGCCGCCTCTGTATCCCCTGCGGGAAACATAACCGCCGTTATTACCACCGCCCCGGCTCATAAAGGCCACGAAAATGATCACAACAATTATGATCAGCAAAATAGTTCCAAAGCCCATTCCATTCCCCCCCTGATGATACCCTTCCGGAGCTTTAAACTTACCGGCAGCTGCCTGTATCAACGCATCCGTTCCTTCATCCAGGCCCCGGTAGTTCTGCCCGTTCTTAAAATCAGGTATAATAATCTGATCTACAATTTGTGATGCCACCAGATCCGTAACCGCGCTTTCCAGGCCATACCCCGGTGCAATAAAGAGTCCCCGGTTATTTTGTCCGTCCTTTTCACCGGTGTTGACAAGGATTACAACTCCATTATTAAACTGTTTTCCACCTACTCCCCATTTCCTGCCCAGGGCAATTGCATAATCATCCCTGGAATGCCCTTTCAGGTCATTAACAATGACAACCGTGATCTGGGTAGAGGTACTGTCATCATAAGCTACCAGTTTCTGTTCCAGCTCCTGATTTTGTTCAGGCGTCAGAAAATGACCGGTAAAATCATTCACCAGCCTTGGTGGCTTTGGCGGGTCGGGGATATCCTTGTCTATTTGTCCAAAAGACAAAAAAGGAACCAGTAGAAAATATAAAAGGATACTCTTTTTCATTAATTCTTAATTGCCAAAAGCAATATCATCAGGAAGTTCATTATGATCTGTTTCCCTGTTATAGGGGAAATAATGCTGCAGCCCTTCTCCGATCTTTTGTACGTATTCGCTGATGCCTGCTGCAAAGTTCTTCTTATTAAAATGCCGGAGGATCTCTGCTACCCTGCTATTCCAGTAGTCTTTACCGGTTTTGCCATAAATACCTTCATCTCCAAAAATGGCCATTTGCCGGTCCTTTAAAGCAACATATAACAGTACTGCATTCCGCTCTGCCGTCTGTTCCATTTTTAAGCTGTAAAAGATTTCTGCCGCACGGTCTACCGGGTCTACATATTTGTTATGACTTTCCATATAAACACGGATCTCCCCACTGGTCCGGCTTTCTGCCTGACGGATAGCGGTTACGATCTGCTCCTTTTCAGCCGCAGTAAGTACGTCTTCCGGTCGTTTGTTGAACATCGGGAACGCCATAGTATCAGAATTTTATTTCTACATTTTTATCAGCGCCGGGAACTGCTTTAAAGCCTTCCATAGGTTTAAAACCCAAAAGACCGGCAGTAACATTTGTCGGGAAACTCCGGACCGATTTATTATATGCTGCAACAGCACCGTTAAAGTCTTCCCTGGCCACTTTAATTCTCCGCTCATTGCCCTCCAGCTGTGTCTGCAGCCCGCGATAAGCTTCCGTTCCGTGTAACACCGGGTACTTTTCAATAGAAACGATCATCCGGTTAGAAGCTGCAGCCAGCGAATCCTGCAGGGCCGACTGTTTATTATAATTATCTGCGGTCAGGTCTCCTGCACCTCCCTGTAGTGCCTTGCTACGGGCATCTGCAACAGCCACAAGTGTATTGTGCTCAAAATCGCTGAGCCCTTTCACAACATTTACCAGATTGGGTGTAAGATCCAGCCTACGCTGATAGGTACTTTGCACCTCGGCCCATTTTTGCTGTACATTTTCCTGTTTCTTCACCAGGGAATTATAGGATACGATACCGTATAGCAACAGGGCTGCTGCAATAACAACAATATATAAGGTCGATTTTTTCAAATTATGAAACGCTTGCTGCTATTCTGAAATTAGAATTGAACGGTAGGCGCTTTATCTGCACCGGGATCTGCTTTAAACCCTTCCTTGGCATGGAAACCGAAAATACCGCCCAGTATATTCATAGGGAATGAGCGCACTTTTGTATTATAGGACTGTACTGCCTGGTTAAAGGAAAGACGCTTAGCACGGATATCGTTTTCAATTCCTTCCAGCTGACCTTGCAGCTGCTGAAAATTCTGAGTGGCTTTCAGGTCGGGATAATTTTCCACAACAGCCAGCAGCCTGCTTAATGCGCTGCTCATTTCACCCTGTGCTGCCTGGAACTTCGCCATATTTTCGGGAGTCAGCTGATCTGCATTAATATTTACAGAAGTAGCCTTTGCGCGTGCGTTGATCACATCGGTCAATGTTTTTTGTTCAAAATTGGCCGCTCCTTTTACGGTATTTACCAGATTACCCACCAGGTCATTCCTTCTCTGGTATTCTGCCTGTACATTATTCCAGGCATTGTTTACATTTTCCTGTTCTTTTACAAGGCCGTTGTAGCCGCGGCATCCCATAAAGCCCACAATGACCAGAAGAATAACAATAATTAAAGTAACTCCTTTCATATCTTTCGTTTTAGGGTTTTTGATAAATCAAATTTATAATAAAAATCACACTAAGCTATCAAATATCTTTCATATTCAACCCTCCCGGGAAGTCCTGTCGGTCAATATGCCTAAAACAGCGGTAAATGCCCCGCTTCCGGCATTATGGCTGTATCTGCAGCAATACCTTTTTGTCCAGGAACCATAACCTCCCTTTGCCCCTGGTGCCTAAAAAGATATCCGGATTACCTTTATAGTCCGGTTTGCTAAAATGCAATTCTGCATGTTGTGCACTATCCAGCCAGGGAAAATCAAATTGTTCTCTGGTATAATCCCCCTTTGGAAAACCCGCATCCATATACGCGGTCAGCAGTGCCCCATAAGTCTTTTCATCAAAAACCAAAAGGGCCTCCAACCCATCTGTATTCTGTCCGTTCCATTGAAAAACAACACTGACAGGCGGATAGTTTCTTAGATCAATCAATCGGCCCAGCTTTTCCCGATCATCAGATATGCTCATGCCCATCCTTGGCCGTAAGGGTTGAGGCGTTGATCCCGTTGCGGGCGTTTGTTTCCTGTTTCCACAAGCAGTGCCCAGGAGCAGGATCAAAAAGCAAAATATCGAGTACTTCATAAAAACCGGATTAAAGTAATTTCATTAACCGCGGAAGAAAGATCACCAGACCCGCAATAAAAGCGCCTGCAGCAACGATCAACACGGCGGCAGCTGCTGCATCTTTAATATACTTTATCTGCGGATGTTTTTCAGGGCTGATCCTGTCGCAAATCTTTTCAATCGAGGTATTAACCAGCTCCAGGGCCATTACACCAACAATACAAAGAATAATAATGAGCCATTCGTAAGCGGTTATCTTTAAAAAGAACGACAAAAGAACTGCCAGCAATGCTGCCATTGTATGCAGCCGGAAATTTTGCTCGGCCCGGAATGCAGCTTTTAATCCGTTGACGGCATAACCCAGGCTTCGCAATAATTTTTTTAAAGAGAACGGGCGGTCCATACTCAAAACTACGACAAAAGACGAAAACAAAACCGACGGAGAAAACCTTATCACGCCTTCAATAGGCTGCTTTCTATCTTTTCTTTTTGATTACTTTTTGCGCAGGCATCTTTTTTCCCTGATGACTTCTTTTTCAGTTTCCTCCTGCATCGCCAGTGAAACTGCAGCCCATACGCAACGCCGGCAGCCCAGCTCCCCGCCCTTTTCCAATACCTCCTTTGCCTTTTCTGTATTTTGCAATGTAGCATAATATCCTCCCAGTACGGCATACCCTTCCGGATCACCAGCCTGAATGGCTTTTTCAATAACCGCCAGCACCTCCGGGCTTGCCTCCTTTTTTATTTTCACTGCTTCATTGCCCAGCAGCGCTTCAATACCTCCCATCTGTTCAATGATCTTCAACCCTGCATAGTCCAGACAGGCTTTTGATAAACCGCTGTCACAAAGACTTTGCATTCTTAAGGAAAGCGTATCTGAGAGATCACCCAGCAGCCCGGTCTCACCGAGCGTTTTCACCTCATAATACTGATGCATCAGCCGGGCGATGCGCTCTGCGGCCTCCGGGTCAGTTCGTTTATTTTCTACAATCGTATCTTTTACCAGGATCCATTCACCATCATCAACCCAAATGGAAGCCCCGTATAACTGATCGTTCTTTAGCAAAAACTTAAAAATGCTTTTATCAGGATATACGATCACAGTATCCCCTTTCTGAAAATAATAACCATCGCCCAATCCCATAATATCCACTTTGCCATTTCCATCGAACGTAAAATAACTGTATAAGGCAGTATCCGATGTTGCTTTAAAGTATCCCTGCAGCCGGTTGCTGATCTCCTGACCATTGCTGTAGATGACACCGGCCAACAATAGCATCCATACCATTATATAACGAATAGCATAATAAAAAACAGTGTTTCCCTGATTCTTCTTCATATTAACAAAATTTGAAACCGGGCAAATATATTAAAACCCCTTACCCCAACAGAAATGCCTGCAATAAATTAAGCAGGATCAATAGACCGCCTATAAAAAAATGCGGAACGTAATCGTCCCGCACTTTAAAACAATTAAAATAAAAATATACTTACGCTTCTTCAACAGCTGCAATGCCCGGCAATATCTTGCCTTCAAAGAATTCCAGCATAGCCCCACCGCCGGTAGAAACATAACTTACCTTATCAGCAAATCCGAATTTGTTTACTGCCGCTACGCTATCGCCACCGCCTACAAGAGAAAATGCGCCATTCTGTGTAGCTTCAGCAACAGCTTCAGCAATCGCCTTGGTGCCTGTCTGGAATTTCGCCATTTCAAAAACGCCCATAGGGCCGTTCCATAAAATGGTTTTTGAGTTTTTGATCACATTGCTGAACTGCGCTCTTGCCTCGCCTGCAATATCCAGTCCCATCCAGCCGTCCGGTATATTATTACTCAGCGCTTCAGATACATCTGCATCCTCTGCAAATTTATCAGCAATAATGCTATCACCCGGCAGGTGAATACAAACACCCTTTTCTTTAGCTTTTTCAAGGATGTCCTTTGCT
>DASVMC010000369.1:0-3916 GCA_036384555.1 Niabella sp.
TTCATATTGGATATACGCATTCAGGTACCCGTAAAAAATACGGCCGCTATACCCCGCATTCACCCATGCCTGCAGTTCAAAAACAGGCTTTAACGGGTTATTGCTGTTCACTTCTTTAAGCCCACCGGCGGTTGCCGTTGCTGCCGGTGAAATAATCCACCGGCCATCCTGAATTGAAAAATTATAATTGTAGCCCGTACCCAGGGTTACGCTCACCCATTGCGGATCTGATGATAATAACTTATAAGTAAGCGAATCTTTCAATAAGGCATTGCTGGGATTTACCCAGTTAATTCTTTGCCACTGTGGGGTTGCTGCAAAAATAAACCCTCCCGCGGATTTTAGTTGCCGCTCAGCAAAAGAGGTTCCGGCTTTATAGGAGTACTTCTTTGTATTTGTGAAATACATAAACTTAAGGCCGGCATCATAGTAGCGCATATCGCGAAAGGCATCATATTCTTTATGCTCTTTTCTTCTTTGTAAAAGCAGCCCGTTGTAATAATTATAATAGGGAATAAAACTCATACTGGGGCGGTTGTACCGGAACGAGAACGAAGTATGTTTTAAGCGTACATTCCTGTCAAGCTCTGTTCCCGGTATTCCCCAGGAATACTGGACAGATACCCACTTATAGTCCAGGTACAGCCCTGTATACGCATTGGTATTTGCAGCCAGCATAAAACTGCTGGGGCGTCTTCCAAAACCCCGGAAATCAAACTTTGCTGAATAATTCCCGATGTTCCACTCCGCTACATTGCTCCGCTCGTATTTTTTAACAAAACTGCTGTCACGCAGTTCCTGAGCAGTGGCAGGCAATATCCCTCCCACAAAACAAATACATAAAAAGCGTCTTTTGAAAGAAAAAACCATTTAAAAATACTTCAGAACGGTTGCTGCCAGGAAGCCGGTATCTCCGTCAAAGTGGTGGCCTCCTCTTAACACTTCGTTCCTGCAATTTTTCAGGGTTATCAGTTGCACCGGAAAATCCTTGTCATCAGCCGCCCTGATAATAGCAGTTCTGGTAGCGCCCATTTTATTAATTTCACTGATAACATCCATTCCCCGCTTCTTTGCCTTTCCCCACATATCGGCAATATGAATTTCAAAATCAGTAGATGCAGAAGGCGCCATCAGGATGGTGCTGGCCAGGGATCTTTTTGCAGCACCCGGTAACCGGTTTATTATAAACGGAGCAACATCTGCCCCGAACGAATAGCCGATCAGGGTCATTTGCTGATTCTGTCTTCCTTTTAAAGCAGCTTCAACATAAGCGGCTATATCAGCGGCGGCCTGTTCCGGCGTTTTTTTGGACCAGAAGTAAGAGCGTGCATTAATAGCAGCAACCGTGTATCCACTTTTATTAATTGTTGTACAGAAATCATTTGTAAAACTATTAAGCCCGCCGTCTCCGCTAATATAAACTACCAGGGGACGCCTGTTATCGCCATTCCAGCTTTTTACCGGAAGCTCCTGGGCAACTGCTGCCAGGCCCTGCAGGATACAAACAATCATCAATAAGAGGTTCTTTGTTTTCATAACAATTTATTTGATCATTTAAGGCTTCATTGCTTTTTTGAGCGCCCCGGGAATCTGCAACAGGTCAAAATCATTACTAAAGATCATGTATTTGTTTTCCCAGATAGTAGCGTATTTTTCTTTAAAATCTCTCAGCGTTTTATAATGTTTAAAGCTGCTCATTCTTGTTGATGCGTATTTTATGATCTGCTCCGCAGGGTTATCCGGTTCCGTAATTCCGTTTAAAGGGATCATACCCAGGTTCAGGTACTTGCATTCCTTTTCTCTTGCAAATTCCACAAGTTTTACGATCATCGCATCCATACAGCCACCGGGTGCCTCCAGGCGCTTCCTGATCAGGTCATAAGTGCATTCTTCAGGCGTATAATCCCTGATGATAGTAAGAAAAGACTGTATAACACCGCTGTCATCTTTTACCACAACCACATCCAGCTCCCGTATTTCCTCAGCATCGAACATCCCCTGGGAAAATACCATTTCTTTTTTTTCAAATTTGTCCAGCCACTCGTCCGAAACATCCTGTAACGCACGCACAAAAGTATCGCTGTGCGGTGCTTTTTCAAGTGTTGTGCTATAGCCTTTCTTTTGCAGGCTGTTCAATCCATTCCGTAATGATTTCCGGTCCTTACCTTCAAGCGTAAATTTGTCCAGCTCCATGATTGCTTCCTGACCAATAAAAATCTTCATTTTTTTCAGGTTCTCAAAATAAAACAGGCTGCTTTCGTCCACCCGGTAATAGACCGTTTTCAGCCCTCTTGGCTTACAAAAGCGCTCAAACTCTTCAATAACTTCAGCCTTATCCTCTGCCGCGCAAACCGGTTCCTCCAGCACAGCTGCAAAGTTATTGGCCACCCGGTAAGCAACAAAGCCATCTGTAAGGTCTGAGAAAAAAAGCTGTTTGTCGGACGCTATTTTAAAATGATCCACTGCAGAGCTTCCATGCTCCTCTAATATTTCCCTGGCCAGTTCTGTTTCCGTCCTCGGTCCGGTACCATGCGTGTTAAAGATCCTTGGCCGCAGCAGCGAGTAGATCAGCAGCAGCCAGGAGCAAACACCCAGGAATTTTGTTATATTAATAAAATCCCGCCCGAAATTCGTTTTGGGCACCAGCTCATCTTCCGAAAAAAGGAGAAAACTTTTTAATGTATAATAAATGGACTGGTGCCAGTTAAAATCAACGCCAAAATGGCGCTTATCTATAAAATAAAAACTCAGGAAATCAAAAATGCAAACAGAGGCAAGCGTTATAAAAAAGGTGATAAACCCGATGCGGATCCATTTGGGGTTTGCTTTTATACGGTATTGCCGGCTATTGGGAATTAAGAGAACTAATATAAAAAGGGCAAAAAGGCTTTCTTCATAATCAAGTGCCTTTATCATATTGCCAATAATGGATAATCCTGTAAATACCAATGCCGCAATCCAGGCGGCACGTAATCCTTTTATCAGGTAGGCAGATGTAACCAGCAATGCAATTCCAAGCACCAGCACCATTAATTTTGAGGCGTGAATCGCTTCTACCGGTAAATAATATTTATCCAGCTTCATCCGCTCTGCAAGCGGGGGCGTAGCTACTGAAATAATGTTGATGATACCCAGGATAAAAATAGCCACCGCCGGAACAATCCGCGCCACCAGCTGGCGTCCTCTCCAAATAAAGGCAAATAACCCGAACAGCAGCGGGAGCCAGAACTCAAAAAGGCGATACAACAGGGTTACGCTCAGCCCCTGGTTATGCGTATATCCATACCCCATAAAAATATAGATCATTGTAAACTCCACGGCGCCCAGGCCCCGCAAAAACGGAGAAATGATCATCAGCACTACGGATATGGTATATCCTATAGCAGCTACTTCAAACGAAGGCGGTACGTTTAGCGCGTACATACTTATAAACACATGGGCAATACCACAAAGCTCAATACCCAACGAGTACAGGATGGTGATCAGCAGGTGCTTTTTGTTAACATCTCCTGAAAAAATCTCATCAATGGTTCCTACAACAGAAGGAAATTTTTTAGCAACCCACTTATATAGGTCCCCTTTTGTTCTGAAGGAATAAGCAAGATAAAAGACAATGCCTAATATGAGGCCCAATATGAGCAGGGATACCCAGGCGTTCCCGAAATTACGATTGTCCCATAGCGTATAAATAATGATGGGAATACCAATGATAAAAACAGTGAGCAGTCCCACATAACCGTAAATAGCGCTCGCCTGGTGGATCTGGGTAGCATTCAGGTTTCTTTTCCGGAGCTGGGAGGTGGTATAGGCCAGCGAACTGATACCTCCTGCAGGAAGGAAAACACTTAAAAAATTACGTTTCAGGAAAAGTTCCACGGCATCACTAAGCCGGAGCTTCATACCCATTGCCTTAAAA
>DASVMC010000370.1:0-10387 GCA_036384555.1 Niabella sp.
CAGACAGCCTGAAACAGAGCAGCGATTGCAATGGTTTCATCAACGGTCATCGGAATATCGCAAATACGGAACTCTACTGTATTAAAGAACGGGTGCACCCGCAGATCCCACCATATTTTTTTAGCATTGTCAATACAGTTGGTTTTGATGAGCATTTTTACATAATTATCGTACGCTTCAATACTGTCAAATGCATCGGGAATGCCCGTCCGGGGAAATTTGTCAAAGACTTTTGTACGATAGGATTTATAGCCTGTTGTCCTGCCTTCCCAAAAAGGAGAGTTGGTGCTTAATGCAAAAATATGCGGCAGGAAATAACGGGTGGAATTGGCAATATGATTAGCCAGCTCCCGGCTTTCCATCCCCACATGTACATGCAGTCCAAAGATCAGATTGCTCCGCGCAGCTTCCTGCAGCTCATTTACAATTTCATTATACCGGATATGATCGGTGATCAGTTGTTTTTCCCAATGACTGAAAGGATGAGTACCTGATGCGCCCAGCGTAAGATCAAGCGACCCCGCAATGTCGGAAATCGTTTTTCTTAATAAGGCCACATCCTTATAGGCTTCATCAATATCCTGACAGATGTCGGTACCTACTTCAACAACTGCCTGGTGCATTTCTGCTTTTACCTTGTCTTTAATGATTTTTTGCCCCTCCTGTACGATCTTCTGCTCATGACTTTTTAACTCATAAGTTTCTTTATCCAGGACCATATACTCTTCTTCCACACCCAGAGTGAAGGTTTTATAATTGATGCTCATTTTCTGATTTGGTTGTCATTCTTGATATTTGATGCCGGATCCCCGATGCTTGATATCTCAAATCCGATACCGGAGCCCGCTATCGCTATTTCACGCTTATATGCCCCGATTCTACTGCCTGAATAAAACGGTTGATTTTCCTGCCAAGGACATCTAACCGCTCTTTAAGGGTTTTATACAATACTTCATTTTTTAAAGAACTGGTTTCAAATAACATGTCCAGATGATCTGCGGTTTCATCATTGGAAGCCTGCGCATATACCAGAAACCTGATGAATTCATTTTTATATCGCCGTCTTCCATATCCTTCAACAATAGTTGATCGTACTGATTTACTGGACCGCCTTATCTGTTGTCCTTCTTCATACTGTTCAAATTGAGGAAGTTGAAGCGACATTTCATGAATAATCCCTGCTACTTCCCTGGACTGCTGCCAGATCTCTAAATTACGATAACTCATGGTGTTTGTTTTTGGGTTAACAAATGTTATTTAATAGTTATGCCTGACAATCAATTAACGACACCTGATGCTCGTATCCAGTATCCAGTAACCAGCATCCACGATCCGGTATCCTAAAGCTACCCCTTCCCCGCACTGGCTTTTACATATTGTCCCCAGGTCAGGTTATCACCCGCGCTGTTAGTCAGCGCTTTTTCGATGGCATAGTTGGCTGCTGTTTCAACTACCCATTCAAAATTTTCGGCACCTACACTTTTTATATCTGCATCCGGCGCCGGGTTACAAAAATCAATAGCATAAGGCACGCCGTCACGCAGGGCCAGCTCAACAGTATTAAAGTCGTAGCCCAGGTATTGATTGATTTTCAGAACAATGTCGGTCATCTCTTTTAGTTTTTCCGGTGAGGGAGAAAAGCTGGCTACGTAACGCAAATGGTGCGGATTCCGGGGCTCATAGGGCATAATCCGTACGTGTTTTCCGCCGATACAGTAACAACGGTAATATTCTTCAAAAATGATCTCCTCCTGTAGCAGCATCACCAATTGTCCTGTTTCCCGGTGCTTTTCAAAGAATTCCTCTTTATCGTTCAATTTATAAACATGTTTCCAGCCTCCTCCGGCAAAAGGTTTCATATATGCCGGGAATCCTATTTCATCAAAAATGCTATTCCAGTCGAGCGGATAGGCAAGGTTGCTGAAGGAAGCATCTGTTGTGTCATCCGGCCGTTCATGCGACGGTATGATCGCTGTTTTAGGAACAGGTACACCAATTTTTGTCATTAAGCAGTTATTGAAATACTTATCGTCCGCACTCCACCAGAAAGGATTATTAATGACCGCTGTACCTGTCAGGGCAGCATTCTTTAACCAGGTACGGTAAAATGGCACGTCCTGACTGATGCGGTCGATGATTACCTCATAGCCGGCGGGTTGTCCCTGCAGGGCTTTATCGATTCTTACGGGCTCGGCTATAATACCTTCAATATTTTTGCTGTTTACCCTTTGCACAAATGCTTCAGGGAACGATCGCTCTTTTCCAAACAGGATCCCGATTTTTTTCATTTTTTCAGTTTTTTATAAGAAATTTTTTTAATAATAGAAATAATACGCTTCCGGTATTTTCTGGCTACTTTTTTGAAAGTGAATTCAAAAACCCCGGAGGCGGTACAAAGAGCAGTTTGGGTGTATGCTGTCTTCAATGTCACTTTTCAAAGGCGCTACAGACATGTAGTATACATTTATTGGTCAATTTAAGTTATTCTCTACTGATCCGCAAAAAAATATTATAAGAAAAAATAATTGATTTCCGGGAACAGCGTATTTTATTACTTTTGGGCGAATGAACGCTGTAAAGGAACTCGATTATAAAGTAGAAGGGACTGTGCTTTCTTCAGCCTGGCTGAAAAGGGATGTGATCATCGATTGCTATCTTCCCACAAGAGTGGACGATCCGTCCGAACTCTGTCTTTTATTGATGAACGATGGGCAGGATTTATGCACCATGAACCTGGCAACCCTTCTTACCGGCCTGTATGTGCAAAAAGAGATCCGCCCGGTGTTATGTGTGGGAATTACAGCGGGGCCTGATCGTAAAAGAGAGTATGGTGTAGCGGCTACCCCGGATTATATGGGCAGGGGAGACCTTGCCGGTAGTTATACAAAATTTATACTGGAAGAACTGCTGCCTTACATCCGCATTCGCTATAGTGTTCCGTTATTCAGAGAACAGGCTTTTGCAGGCTTTTCTTTGGGGGGATTGAGCGCATTAGACATTGTATGGAATCATCCCGGCGTTTTTTCAAGAGCCGGCGTTTTTTCAGGCTCATTGTGGTGGAGAAGCAGGGACCAGGAGGATGCTGCCTATAACGATGACCAGGATCGTATTATGCAGCAGCAGATCCGTAAAGGAATTTACAGTCCCAACCTGAAATTTTTCCTGCAATGCGGATTGATGGACGAAGCGCATGACCGGAACCGGAATGGAGTCATTGATGCGGTGGATGACACACGCGATTTGGTTACAGAACTGCTGAAAAAAGGCTATCATCCGGAAGATATTGCCTACCTGGAGCTGGATGATGGAAAACATGATATAGCCACCTGGAAGAAAGCAATGCCGCTGTTTTTAAAGTGGGGTTGGGGCAGGGGAATATAGAATGTAAAATAAGGAATAAGAAATGGGAAAGGGGGGATTTTCAGCCTGATTTAATTTTAAATTTTAGATTCAGAATTCATTATTCAAAATTTCAATGCCGAATCATCTTATCAACGAAACAAGCCCGTATCTTTTACAACACGCACATAATCCTGTGGATTGGTATCCCTGGGGGGCAGAGGCGCTGCAAAAAGCGGTCAGCGAAAACAAACCAATTTTGGTAAGCATTGGCTATGCGGCCTGTCACTGGTGCCATGTGATGGAGCGGGAGAGTTTTGAAGATGCGGAAACGGCTGCATTAATGAATGCGCGTTTCATCAATATAAAAATAGACAGGGAAGAGCGGCCGGATATTGATCAGATCTATATGGATGCAGTTCAGACAATGACCGGAAGCGGTGGCTGGCCGCTGAATGTTTTCTTAACACCACATAAAAAGCCGTTTTACGGAGGCACTTATTATCCACCCCGTTCTTATGCAAATCGTCCTTCCTGGAAGGACGTTCTGGTGGCAGTGTCCGATGCGTTCGAAAATAAAAGAACTGAAATTGAAGAACAGGCAGACCGCCTGACGCAGCATTTGGTAGACGCGAATGCATTTAGCCTTGGCGATGCCGGTTTTATGGATTTTTCGTTAAATGATGTTGATACGGCCTGTTCTCATATGCTGGCACAGGGAGATACGCATTGGGGTGGCTTTGGTCGTGCCCCGAAATTTCCCCAAACACAGTGCATCCGGTTCCTGTTAAGGTATGCCGGTTTGGAACAATACAGGGCCGAGAGTTTTGCGGGTAAAGCGCTCCAGCAGGCAGTATTGAGTTTAGATAAAATGATGGAAGGTGGTATTTATGACCAGGTGGGCGGCGGTTTTGCAAGATATGCAACGGATACAGAATGGCTGGTTCCTCATTTTGAAAAAATGCTTTATGATAATGCTTTATTAATTACCACACTTAGTGAAGCATACCAGCTTACGAAGGATGAAGGGTATAAGGCATGTATTGACCAGACGCTGACTTTCATAGAACGGGAATTGCAGGATGGATCGGGCGGTTTTTATGCTGCACTGGATGCAGATAGTGAGGGTGTAGAAGGCAGGTTTTATGTATGGAGTAAAGAAGAAGTAACTGTTTTGCTGGGCAGTGATGCTGCATTGTTTTGCGCTTATTATGATATTACTGACGCGGGTAATTGGGAAGGAGAAAACATACTCCGGGTTTTAAAACCACAGAAGCAGTTTGCGGAGGAAAATGGGATCTCTGAGGCGGTATTAGCAACAGTATTAGCACGGGGAAGAGCGCAATTATTGTTGGGCCGCCAAAAAAGGATTCGCCCCGGGTTGGATGATAAAGTGATCCTCGGCTGGAATGCACTGATGAATAATGCCTATGGGAAAGCGTTTGAAGCAACGGGTAATGATCATTACCGGAAAAAGGCTGTTGCAAATATGCAGTTCTTATTAGAGGCATTTAAGCAGGAAGATGGAAAATTTTGCCATGTATGGAAGAACGGTATTGCAAAACATCCTGCGTTTCTGGATGACCTTGCCTATCTGATAGCGGCCCTGTTGCAATTACACCGGATAACAGCGGCTACTTCCTGGCTGCAAAAGGCCAGAGCCATTTGCGAGCAGGTACTGGCAGATTTTAGTGAGGAGACCCCGGGCTTTTTCTATTATACACCGGCCGGCCAGCAGGATGTTATTCTCCGGAAAAGAGAGGTGTATGATGGAGCTACCCCTTCAGGAAATGCAGTGATGGCGGGAAATTTATTAGAACTTGCGCTGTTGTTTGATATTCCGGACTGGCGCTTGCGGTCAGAACGTATGATCCGGCAATTGAGTAATGCGATCATTAAATACCCGACATCGTTTGGTGCCTGGATGCTGTGCTTTTATCAGGTTCAGCAAGGAACTAAGGAAATGGTGCTGCTGGGTGATTACAGGAACGCTCATGAAGCAATTTTAAGAAAGTATCTTCCGCATAGTATTATAATGGCGGCAGCTGCGGCAGATGAAGCGTTTCCCTTGTTGAAAGGAAAAGAACCGGGAGATCCGCTATGGATGTACCTCTGCAGGAATTATTCCTGTGAACAACCCGTGAAAGAGCTGGATGCACTTTATGCGTTATTAAACATAAGAAATGACAGATTATAAACTATTCTACCTGTTATTGGGTTGTACACCCGCAGGCAGACATACAGAGCAGCATGATGTGTTTTTTTGCATCGGACAAAGCCTGGAGGCCATTGTTCCGGATATCCGGTCCTTTTGGCCGGAGGCTGGTGAAAAAATACACATTGATGCCTGGAGAATAATAAATGCTGTAGATGGATACCGGGTCCGGGTTGAAGAGCGGCATGACAGCGCTCCAAAGTCAGAGCAGCTTTTTTTTATAAATCTGGGAGGTTATTTACCGGGCGTATTTGAAGAATACCATTATAAATTGATAACGGTGGTAAACACCATGGGAGCAGCTATTCAGCAGGCCAAGCAGACCTCCTTTTATAAGGACTATAATGCGGCAGCCAATGCAGGAAGCCATATCGATAATAAATACGGCGTAGATGTGGACGATGTATTCAATGTGGAGGAAATTCTTCCGGCTGCTCAAAAAGAGCGGTTTACAATTGTACTGCAAAAAGAAAATGAATTGCCTGAAGACGTGCTGGAAATTGGTTATCTGAAACTGAGCCGGCTGCAATCCTGATTTTTACTGCAACGATTGCTGATATCCGGATAAAAGGCCGCTTTTGTCCGGACTCCTTCGTGCTTCCGGAAGACGAACCGGATTTATCCACATCTGTGCATATTTAGAACTGGGAAACCTGGGTTTGCTAAGGTAAATTCGTTATCCACGCCCGGATCTTTTAACCTTAACCAAACGTAAAAATATGACGCCGTCAGAAACGCAACAACAGAAAGGACTGAGTTTTACAAGAAAGTTCACTCAGGATGGAGTAAGCCCTTATGATCTCTTTGAATATGACTATCGGACATCTGTGATCAAAAACCCGACAGGAGAAGTTGTTTTTCAGTTGGATAATGTAGAAGTGCCGAAACAATGGAGCCAGATTGCAACTGATATATTGGCGCAAAAATATTTTCGTAAGGCGGGTGTTCCGTTGCCGGATGGAACTACCGGCAGGGAAACCAGCATTAAACAGGTGGCACATCGCCTGGCGTACTGCTGGCGTATGTGGGGAGAACGGTATCATTATTTTGCCTCAAAAAAAGATGCGCAGATATTCTATAATGAGCTGGTTTATTCTATTCTCAATCAATCCTGTGCCCCCAACAGCCCCCAGTGGTTCAATACAGGGTTGCATGAAGTATATGGCATTACCGGAAAGCCACAGGGGCATTATTATGTGGATCAGACAGACGGTCAGTTGCATAAATCGACATCCGCCTATGAAAGGCCACAACCGCACGCGTGTTTTATTTTAAGTGTGAAGGATGACCTGGTCAATGACGGGGGGCTTATGGATCTGTGGGTGCGTGAAGCGCGCATTTTTAAATATGGAAGCGGTGTGGGAACCAATTTTAGCAGTATCCGCGGAGAGGGGGAAAAATTAAGTGGTGGAGGCACTTCCAGCGGGTTGATGAGCTTTTTGAAAATAGGCGATCGTGCGGCCGGGGCTATCAAGAGTGGAGGTACCACAAGGCGGGCGGCAAAAATGGTTTGCCTGGACCTGGATCATCCTGAAATAGTTGAATTTGTAAACTGGAAAGTTGAGGAAGAAAAAAAGGTGGCAGCACTGATTGCCGCAGGTTATCCAAGTGACTATGAGGGAGAGGCCTACCGTACGGTTAGCGGTCAGAATAGCAATAATTCTGTTCGCATTCCCAATACCTTTTTTAAGGCACTGGAAGAGGAGGGGGAATGGGAGCTGAAGGCCAGGAGCACCGGTAAAGTGATGCGTACTGTTAAAGCAACAGAACTGTGGGACCAGATTAATTATGCTGCATGGCGGTGCGCAGACCCCGGTACGCAATATGATACAACCATCAATGAATGGCATACCTGTCCGGAAGGAGGACCCATCCGTGCCAGTAACCCCTGCAGCGAATATATGTTTCTGGACAATACAGCCTGTAATCTGGCCAGTGTTAATCTGCGGAAATTTTTTAGCGAAGCAGCTAACCGGTTTGATGTTCCGGGTTTTGAATATACCTGCCGGCTTTGGACGGTAGTGCTGGAAATATCCGTTCTGATGGCGCAATTTCCTTCAAAGGAAGTGGCGCAGTTAAGTTATGACTATCGTACATTGGGGCTGGGGTATGCCAATATCGGATCCATGTTGATGGTTGCAGGTATCCCCTATGACAGCGATTCCGCAAGGGGAATAGCCGGCGCCATTACCGCAATTATGACGGGTGTTGCTTATGCAACATCTGCGGAAATGGCCGGTACTATCGGCGCTTTTCCAAAGTATACTGAAAATAAAGAACATATGCTACGCGTAATGCGTAACCATCGTGCGGCAGCATATGATGCCAGCGATGCCTATGAAGGGCTGCAAATAAAGCCACAGGGAATTAATGCTGCCTATTGCCCGGATTATTTATTAAAAGCGGCGACCAAAGCCTGGGATCATGCGGTGCAGCTGGGTGAAAAGAACGGGTATCGGAATGCGCAGACAACAGTGATTGCACCCACCGGTACCATCGGTCTGGTTATGGATTGTGATACTACCGGCGTAGAACCTGATTTTGCTTTGGTGAAATTTAAAAAATTAAGCGGTGGAGGTTATTTTAAAATCATCAACCAGAGCGTTCCGCAGGCGTTGCGCACACTGAAATATAGTCCGGCAGAAATTGAGGCTATAGTGAACTATGCAAAAGGGTATGGCTCCCTGGAGGGCGCTCCTTATATCAATAACGGAACACTTGCTGCCAAAGGGCTGACAGTAGAAGAAATCGGAAAGCTGAATGCAGCAATGGCAACGGCGTTTGAGATCCGTTTTGCATTTAATGTATTTACAATCGGAGCAGCCTGTATGGAGCGATTGGGTTTTGTTCCTGAACAGTATAATGATTTTGACTGGAATATGCTGGAGGCGCTTGGATTTACTGAAAAAGAAATAGAAGCAGCCAATACCTATGTCTGTGGTACGATGACGGTTGAAGGAGCACCGTATTTAAAAGAAGAACATTATCCTGTTTTCGATTGTGCCAATAAATGCGGTCAGATCGGTCAGCGGTATATTCATGCACACGGACATATCCGCATGATGGCCGCTGCGCAACCCTTCCTGAGCGGTGCTATCAGTAAAACGATCAACCTTCCCAACGAAGCAACCGTTGAAGAAATTGCAGATGCCTATAAGCTAAGCTGGCAGCTGGGATTAAAAGCCTGCGCCCTGTACCGTGATGGTTCTAAGCTAAGCCAGCCTTTGAGCAATAAATCCGATTCGAAAAAGAAAACAGCAACGGAAGCGGAAATGAAAGAGGAGGTAGAAACGGCAACCATTGTTGATCTGGGTAAACTGACGATAGACGAGTTGTTGGAAGAAGTGAATCATCGGGTACAGAATAGTAAAGACACTTCCCTGAAACGCCAGCTGGCGATGATTGTAGAGCGGCGTACCCTTCCTGCAAAGCGCAGGGGTTTTACACAAAAGGCAAAAATCAACGGGCAAGCCCTCTTTTTGCGTACGGGTGAATACAATGATGGCACCCTTGGAGAGATCTTTATTGATATGGCTAAAGAAGGGGCTACAATGCGCAGTATGCTGAATTGCTTTGCTATTGCCGTTTCTATTGGGTTACAATACGGTGTACCGCTGGAAGAATTTGTTGAGAAATTTGTATTTACCCGATTTGAACCGGCTGGTATGGTGCAGCACCCGAACATCAAATCGACCACATCCATTATCGACTTTATGTTCCGGGCATTGGCGTATGAATATTTAGGAAGGGTAGATCTGGTGCATGTTTTGGACAACCAGGATGCACCGGTTATGGAAGATCTTGATAATGAAAGTGGGAAGGAAGAGCCGATTCCTGCTATCGGGGAAAGAACCCCGGAGTTGAGTGATGTAAGGGTAGTTGGTAAAGTAAACTCCCCGCAGGTAGCGGAAGCCGGCCGCTATGACCAGTCCGGTTTGGAAGCTGTAAATGCTGCTGCCAAAAATATGCAATCCGATGCACCGGCTTGCAATGTTTGCGGCCATCTGACCATTAGAAGTGGTACCTGCTATAAGTGTCTGAACTGCGGAAATAGCCTGGGCTGTAGCTAAAAGAGATCAGGAGAAGCAGATAACGGGTTCTCCTCTTAGAAAACATTCAGAATAGGCGGCTAAAATAAAATCCCTGAACGATTTTCGGGGATTTTTGGTGCAAGCCTGGATGTCAGAATGAATAAATACACCCCGGAACTATCGTATTGAAAACGCGTACGTAGGTCAAGGAAAGTAAGGCGTGGCCTTTTTCGTTTAAACCGACTGATCTTAATCGTTTGCCGCTTCTGTCGGCTCCTGTTTGCGCACTTAAATACCCCCATCCCTAATGTATCCCGGTCAGGGATTAAAATCAATAGCTTGAGGTTTCTTCCTCAAGCTATCCGGCTGTCCGTATATAAACGTGCTGGCAAAAAATAAAATAACCAGCAAAGAGCTATATTTCATCCAACGCTATTGCCCCACCTCTGTGATGACGCTTCCAATGCAGCCATTGGGTCGCTGAATGTGCAGCAGCGCTGCCACGGTAGGCGCAATATCCGTCATGTGCACTTCCCGGGTTAAACGCCCCGGTTTAATACTCCAGCCATACCAAAGCAGTGGAATATGTGTGTCGTGCGGGTTCCAGGTGCCATGGGTGGTGCCAGTGCCGCCAGCACTGCCTGCAAACCAGGCCGGGTCCAGAACGATCTGGATGGGACCGGAACGTTTATAATTGTAACCGTTGATGATCATTGTCTTGATGGGTTCCGGTATGGATGCGTTGCCAATTTCATCCAGGTCCGCCACAAATTCTACCCCGTCCTGCTTTTGTAAAAAAGAA
>DASVMC010000371.1:0-7105 GCA_036384555.1 Niabella sp.
ATTCTGCTGTTATGGTAGAGGAAGTGGAATCGATCATCTTAAAATAAGGGATCTCAAAATCAGTTGCCACCATTCCATACAGCGGAATCATCTTTGCAACTCCGTTTTGATCATTTACATATACCCAGTCAGAGCTTGCAGCGTTGGGGAAGTTGGCCCTGTCCCTTGAATAATAGCTTTTTCTGGGATCCAGGTTGCTGAACTCATAATAATCCTCGTTGCGGGCTATATAACTGGATAGCGGCATTTCGTCATCCGGTGCTGCTAACAATTGTACCACATAGGAAGTGGCTTCAGGAATAAAGTCCCAGGCAATGGTCAGCGTTTTACTGGTATGATCAAGCATTTGTACGTTTTGAGGCACTGATTTGCGGTAGGCAGCTGAAAGTGTCATATCAAAATCTTTATTGCAGCCCTGCAAAACCAAGAAAATGAAAAGCAGCATTATTAAATGAGCATTGAATCGGTCGTTCATGTTAGAGTATTGTTTAAATTGTTGAAAGAAAAGACCAGGTTAAGACTGTGACGTATTAAAAGAGCAGTCCTTAAATCGTTGTTGTAGCCGGTTTGTAGAAAGGCTCAGTTAGCCTGCATTTCAGCCGGCTGAGACAGGAGAAAAATTTTATGGATTACCGGCATTTTAATAAGAGATGTTAAGGGCATCCACATAAATCCTGCCGGCCTGTACCGCACCACCCTGGTTGAGCTCCTCCGGCAGGGTAATGACCAGGCCCGATGCATTGGTGGCATTTTTAATAACACAGGTGTAGTCTACCCATTTTAAGGCCGGAATGTTAACGGGTACCTGTACCTTACTGGTGATCGTATTATAGTTACTTATTTTAACGCCTTCTGTATTCCGGGGGATCAGTCCTGCAACGATCTGCTGCGGGGCAGGCTGAATATAGACCGCCAGCTTAAACTGCACAAGCAGGTCAAATGTTCCCTGTGGTAAATTTAAAGGCGGTGTAATAAGAGAGCCATACTCATCTGCCGTTGCGCTTGCCGCACCCAGCTGAATATATCCGGGCCGCATATAATTTCTTACGCCTGTCCAGTTTTCCATACCGATCTCTTTATAAAAACCGGGATTGGAAGTCCGGATGGTAGATGTTACCCCGGAGCCGTTTGCACCGTTTGTACCCACAGCACAGGCAGCTGTTTCATCCGTAAGGGTCATTGATGCGGTAGGCATTGTAGTGGTAATGCCGGCCTTATTGGCTATACAGTCCCCGCCCCACAGAAATTTACTGAACTGCTGGTCAATCAGCGTTTGCCCTACTCCGGCAATGGTAGTTAGTGTGCCAAAATCCTTTCCGTCAACTTTTACGGTCATGGTCAGCTCCCCTTGTGTTGTAGGCGTTCCTGCAACAGGAATTTGCAGCAATCCGTCGCCTGCTTCCAGACTCAGCGGCCCGGTTGCGGCCTTCAGTCCTTCAGCACCTTTTCCGGCAAAGCTTACCTGCACGGTTACCTGCTCTTTTCCCGTGGCTTTTGTATACGGAATTGTAATGGATGCCGCTGATGGTGCATTTACTATTAAGCGGTCCTGCAAACGGAGGAATGAACCATTGCCGTAATGCAGCCATTCAAAAACGCCGTTTTCCTGGTCTATTTTTACCGGCACATCCACCTGTCCGCCACCCTTCAGGTAAATAACCCCCTGGCGTGCCTCACCGGGGTTGTTCATGCAGGTAACCTGAATTTCCTGATATGTAGTTCCATCACCCGTGCCCTGCTGCGGCGATACTTTTATCCAGCTGAATGCTTCCGGTATGTCTATGGACCACTGGCCCGTTGTGCGTATCGTAAAATGACCGGATGATTCGTTATAACCGAAAAAGAGCTGGTCGGTATTTCTTTTTAAAAACGGAGGACTGTCTTTTTTACAGGAGAAAATGCAGGTGACTGATATTAATGAAAATAGCAACCCGGAGATTAGTTTTGACATCATACTGATAGTTTAATTTTCTATCAGTAGTAAATAAGAATTGTTTGCCTGTGAAAACAAAAATAAGGGAAAAAAACAAAAAAAATTTTTTTATTAAAACAAAACGCTTATTTTGCAACCAGAATTGATTTAATCGATTAAATCTAGGCATTGGATAGATGCCTATTTTAAGACCAAAAGATTTAATCGATTAAATCGCCTATTTTTTAACGTATTGGTAGTAAATAACTGAAAGTTTGCCTGCATTCGGTATTTATTAGAATTATGAAAAAAAACTGCTTGCTTTAGTATGATTAATTATTTTATTCTCAGACGCTTGTACGCCTTACTGGCTGTAATTTGTCTTTATCGGTCAGCCAACAGCCAACAGCTGCAGCACGGAAGGGTGCTCAATGCATCAGATAGTGCGGCGCTGGCATCGGTTACCATTAAAAATCTGCGTACCCAACAAACTGTCCAGTCGGCAGCCAACGGGCTGTTTTCCATTCCCGCCCGGTCTTCAGACAGCCTTGTTTTTAGCCGTGTCGGATACATCTCCGGATCGGCTGTGGCCGATATTAATGATTCGCTGAAGATCTTCCTTGGCCTGACGGACCCTTCTTTGGATGAAGTGGTGGTGGTGGGTTACGGTACATTAAAAAAGCGATCTGTTATCGGTGCCGTGGCAGAAATCAACGGGGATGCTATTAAAGACAGGCCCAACGCGAATATTACCCGGTCCCTTGAAGGGATGGTGCCCGGGTTAAATATTGTCCCCACTGATGGAAAACCCGATCATGGGGGCGGCATTACCATAAGAGGGCAGAGTACTTCTTTTAAGGCCAGAAAAGAAGGCGGTGGGGAATACAGCAATACGCTTGGACAAGGCGGCGGCGCGCTGGTGATCATAGACGGTGTAGAGGGCGATCTGAATGCAGTGAATCCCGAAGATGTTGCAAGTATCAGCGTTTTAAAAGACGCTTCTTCTGCTGCTGTGTACGGAGCAAGAGGTGCATTTGGTGTTATACTGGTAACCACGAAGCAGGCGAAATCAGGTAAGCCCGCCATTAACTATACGTTTAATCAATCTGTTCAGCAAAGAACGGTCTTATGGGAAGACGGGATTGTTGCTGATCCGGTTGAATGGATCAACGGCTTCCGGGAGTCGAACCTGAACGCAACGCCGAATGGGACCGTACCACCGCTTATTAATAACTATTTTAGTTATTCGGATGCCTGGTTTGATGAGCTAAAACGCCGGCAGGCAGATCCGACGCTCGATAACTATGATATAGATGAAAACGGTAACTATGTTTACTACGGCAGTACAAACTGGCTAAGCGAATTTTACAAACGGCGCAATACTTCCAGCTCGCATGCGGTCAGCTTTACCGGTGGCGGTGAGTTTGCCAATTTTTATCTTTCCGGCAGGTACTATAACCAGGATGGGATCTATAAAGTGGGCAATGAAGATTTTAAAAAGTACAATGTACGGGCAAAAGGGACCATACGGCTGAAACCCTGGCTGACCCTGGAAAATAATTCGACCCTTTACCGTAATATTTACTTGCAGCCGATGATGCATTACGGGCAAATGGTAGCGCCACGACAGATCGATATGTTTGCTTTCCCGGTGGCAATTCCCAAAAACCCGGACGGAACCTGGACCCAGACAGCCGCCCGAAGCGGGTATGCAGCCTTTGCTGAGGGCACCTCTTTTCAATATGATAATAACATGGAAGTATTTAACTCCACCTCGTTGAAATTTGATATCCTTCCGAAAGTGTTTAATATCCGTACCGACTTTTCTTATAAAGCCATAAGATCCCAGAGGCAGCGGGCAGAAAATATGTATACCTATTATAATGGCATCAATGCTTCTGCACAGGATCATGATCTGTCATCCTTAGAGGACTGGCGATATAATACGGATTATATTGCGGCCAATATTGTGGGCACTTATACACCCAGGCTGGGAGCCAAACACGAGTTGAATATAGTAGGCGGCTGGAACCTGGAAGAAACCTGGTATAAGAATCAGAAAATATACAGGACCGGTAACCTGTATCCGACAAAGCCCGGTTTTACATTGATGGATGGAGATTATTATTCAGCCACATCGGGCGGAAACACCTGGGGCCTGATCGGGTTGTTCTCCAGGATCAATTACTCGTTTAACCGGAAATACCTGGCGGAATTCAGCTTTCGTTATGATGGTGCCTCCAAATTTCCCAAAAGTTCACAATGGGGATTCTTTCCCTCCGGGTCACTGGGTTGGCTGATCTCACAGGAAGATTGGTTCAAAAAAACACTTGGGTCTTTTGTAGACAACATGAAGATCAGGGGCAGCTTTGGCTCTCTGGGAAATGCAAACATCAGTCCCTACCAGTTCCTGGAAGTGATGAGTTTTGGAAAATCCTCTGTATTGGTTGACGGACAAAAAGTTTCCTATACAGAGGTGCCGGGCCTTATACCGGATGACATTACCTGGGAGAAAATAAAAACCTATAATGTTGGGCTGGACTTCAGTATGCTGAAAAACCGGCTCAGCTTTACAGGTGATTATTATCAGCGTTACTCCAGCGACTTATACACGGTAGGCCCCAATCTTCCGCAGGTGTTAGGCAGCGTTTCTCCAAAAGGAAATTATGCCAGCTCAAAGACCAACGGATGGGAAGTAAGCCTTGGATGGAGTGATAAAATAGCAGCAGGAAAAGATCCTGTACGATACAATATTAAGGCAATGCTATGGGATAGCCGCACCTGGATCACGGATTACTACAATGTCAATGGTGATTTAACCACCTATTACAAGGGAATGGAAATAGGAGAGATCTGGGGATTTAAAACCGCTGGCATCTATAAGAGTAATGCGGATGCTCAGAACGGGCCGGCCTACAATTTTTTCAAAAACGGAGAAATGTTTCAGGCTTATGCCGGAGACCTGATTTTTGTAGATGTGGATGGTGATGGCATTATGACAAAAGGAAGCCGTACCCTGGCCAGCCACGGTGATATGGTTATTATCGGTAATAGCTCACCCCGTTATAATTTCGGGTTTAATTTTTCATTGAACTGGAAAAACGTAGTATTGTCAACTTTTTTCCAGGGCGTACTAAAACGTGACTGGTATCCGTGGACAGAATCCGGTTTTTTCTGGGGACAACATAACCGGTCTTACAACAGCCTCATGAAAACACAGATCGGTGATAATATTGTTCAGATCGATAAGTCGTCTGATAATTGGGTCGTCACCAATATGGATAAAGATCCTTATTGGACCCGGCGGGTATCGCTGGCGGCTAACAGGAATGACGGGCCGCTGACCTGGGAAAACACCCATTACCTGCAGAACGTGGCCTATGTGCGGTTAAAGAACATTACTATAGATTATTCCCTTCCGGCGCGCTGGATGACAAAGATCGGGATCAGCGCTGCCCGATTCTACCTTACCGGTGAAAACCTGTGGACCTATTCTCCGATGTTCAGACATACAAAGATGTTTGATCCTGAAGTGATCGACTCAGGCGATACGGATTTTGCAGCATCTACCACTTCCGGTTTAAATGGCACCGGTAACGGCTATTCTTATCCCATGCTGAAAAATGTCACATTGGGAATCTCTGTAAATTTTTAAGGATAATTTTTATGACAACGAATTGCTTTTATAAACTGATTATTGGTTCGGCACTCCTTATAACCGCCGGCTGCTCTAAATTCATGGACAGGGACACCTATGATTCGATCAGCGCCGATAAGTTTTTTGAAACAGAAACAGACCTGCAACTTTATACAAACGGATTCGTCCAGAACATGACCCCGTCTGCAACAACGATTGGTTACAGTGATATTAATGCCGATTATTGTGCCCTGCAGATCCCCAGCGACTTATTGCGCACCGATGGCAATGTTTCTCCTGATAACCAGGGAGGGTGGTCAGAAAGCTCGTGGGCGGATCTGAGAAATATCAATTATTTTTTAACCAACCTGCCCAGGATCAAAGGAAAGATCAGCGGGGATACCTACAATCATTATGAAGGGGTAGGCCGGTTCTGGAGAGCATTGTTTTACTTTAATAAAGTGAAAACATTCGGCGGGGTACCTTATTATGATAAAGTTATAAGCAGTACCGACCAGGAGGCGCTTAACAAGCCAAGAGACAGTCGTGAGCTGGTTATGGATAAAGTACTGGAAGACCTGGAGTTTGCCTATAAAAACTGCCTGGCTACAGATAAGTTCACCAGCAGCGCTACACAGATCAATAAATGGATAGCGGCTGCCTATACTTCGCGGGTTGCGCTTTTTGAAGGAACCTACCGGAAGTATCATCCGGTGGACCCCTCAACCGGGAAAAGCTGGATAGGCCGGGAGGCTGCAATACAAAAATTCTTAACAGCTGCAGCCGAATCGGCAGAAGTGGTCGTGCAATCCGGCGCTTTCCATCTCGTTTCCGGAGATCCGCAAACCGCTTACCGCAGTTTATTTATTGCTGCAGCGCTCAAAAAAGAAGAAGTGATCTGGGGCCGGGTTTTCAGCTCGGAGCTGGCGGCATTGCATGACCTGACCTGGATCTATTTTTCACCAACCTATGGGAGCCGCGCCTCGCTTACAAAAACCTTTGTCAATACCTATCTGATGTTAGACGGAACGCCGTTCACGGCCCGGTCTGGCTACAAGAGCAAAACCTTTGCCGATGAATTTGAAGGCAGGGATTACCGGCTTATGCAAACGGTGATCAGCCCATCCTACCAGATGACGAAAAATAATGTAAAAGCACCTTATGCGCCCAACTGGCTGGTTACCAGAACCGGATATCAGCCTATCAAGTTTTCCCTGGACGATGATGCCAATGGCGTTACTGCCAGGGCATCCAGCTGGAACAGTCTTCCGATCATCAGGTATGCGGAAGTGCTTTTAAATGAGGCCGAAGCAAAGGCCGAACTGGGAACGTTTGGTCAGGCTGACTGGGAGCGGACAATTGCTCCTATACGCAGCCGCGCCGGTGTGCGGGCTGTATATCCTTCCAAAGCAGATCCTTATCTCTTAAGTTATTATAAGAATACCATTACGGATCCGGTCCTGCTTGAGATCAGAAGGGAGCGGGCCATTGAGCTTTGCCTGGAAAATGGACTGCGCTGGGATGACCTGATGCGCTGGCATATGGGCGTCTTACTA
>DASVMC010000372.1:0-6473 GCA_036384555.1 Niabella sp.
GATATTATTGAAATTGACGCCGTTAACAATACCATTACCCTGCAGGTAGCCGATGAAGAAATTGCAAAACGCAAAGAAGGATGGAAACAGCCGGCATTAAAAGCCAGCAGGGGAATTCTTTACAAATATGCAAAAACGGTCAAAGATGCTTCCCAGGGTTGCGTCACTGATGAAGATTAATGTATTTCAATAAACATTCAGGCAGGCATTTAAAATGAATAAAGCTTATTTCACAGAACTGGCAGCCTATAATCAGTGGGCCACGGATATCACCTGCAGCTGGTTGGCCGGCATCAGTGATGAACAATGGAATCAGCCGGTTATAAGCAGCTTTGGCAGTATTCAGCAGACGGTACTCCATGTGATCTCTGCTGAAAATGCCTGGGCTGAACGGCTGATGCATAAAGAAAGCGTTGCATGGCTGCAAAAAGAATTCACCGGATCGAAAGCAGCCCATATTGCTTTGTGGAAAAAGGTATCCGGTATGTTTCCTGTAATTATCCGGTCTTTTGATGAAACCCGTCTGAGTGAGCCGTTAACCTTTAAGCGCTTTAACGGGGAAACGCATACGGCCTTATATTACCAGGTGTTTGCACATGCTTTCAATCATTCCGGTTATCATCGGGGCCAGCTTGTTACATTATTACGACAGGCAGGCTTTACGGATTTACAATCAACGGATCTGACCACGTTTTACGGAGCGCAGCAGCAACACATTAAATGAAATTACAGCGCTTATCCTAATAAAGCATTTAAAACCGTTTTAGCAATAACAGAACATACAAATAAAAATAGAATATGGAAACGATCCAGGTAAAAAATAAAACAGCCAAAAAAAGCAAGGATGCTTCATCAAAGACTTCCGGGGCAGCAAAAAAAGGCACCAGCCTTTCGGGCAGCCAGGCTGTAATGGAAGCCTTGATAGCAGAAGGTGTAAAAACCATTTTTGGTTATCCGGGCGGTGCAATTATGCCCATTTACGACGCACTGTATGATTATACGGATCAGCTACAACACATCCTGGTGCGCCATGAACAGGGAGGTATCCACGCCGCTCAGGGGTTTGCACGTACCAGCGGCCAGGTAGGCGTTGCTTTTGCTACCAGCGGTCCCGGCGCAACCAACCTGGTAACCGGTTTGGCAGACGCACAAATTGACTCCACTCCCCTGGTTTGCATCACCGGCCAGGTATTTGCCCATTTACTTGGAACAGATGCTTTCCAGGAAACTGATGTCATCAATGTAACGATGCCGGTAACCAAATGGAATTATCAGATTACTGATGCGGCAGAGATCCCGTCTGTGCTTGCAAAAGCTTTTTATATTGCACGCAGCGGCCGGCCGGGGCCTGTATTGGTGGACATTACAAAAAATGCGCAGCTCCAGCAATTTGAATACCCAGGATACCAGCAATGCGAGCATGTGCGCAGTTACCGGCCCAAGCCCATCATCCGGAAAGAATACATAGCTGAAGCCGCAAAACTGATCAACAGCGCTAAAAAGCCATTTGTTATTTTTGGTCAGGGTATTATCCTGGGAAAGGCCGAGAAAGAGTTCAGGGATTTTATTGAAAAAGGCAGCTTTCCCACAGCCTGGACCATTATGGGCGAGAGCGCCATTCCTACGGACCATCCGTTAGGCGTAGGTATGCTGGGTATGCACGGTAATTATGGCCCTAATGTGCTTACTAATGAATGCGATGTCTTAATTGCAATAGGTATGCGCTTTGATGACCGGGTTACCGGAAGATTGGACAAATACGCAAAACAGGCCAAAGTCATTCATCTGGATATAGACCCTGCAGAGATCGATAAAAACGTAAAAACCACGGTTGCTGTTTGGGGCGATTGTAAAGAGACCTTACCCCTGCTAACCAGGCTCATTGAGCCCAAGGATCATTCAAAATGGCTGAAGCAATTCAAAAAATATGCAGCGGAAGAAGTAAAAGAATGTATTGAGCCGGAAATGCATCCCAAAAGCGATGTAATGTCTATGGCAGAGGTTATGGAAGCGCTGAATGAATTAACAAAAGGAGAAGCGGTTATTGTAACCGATGTAGGCCAGCACCAGATGGTAGCCTGTCGTTATGCCAAATTCACCCGTACAAGAAGCAATATCACGTCCGGTGGTCTGGGAACGATGGGGTTTGGATTACCTGCTGCAATCGGTGCAAAATATGGGGCACCCGACAGAACGGTTGTTGCGATTATCGGTGACGGCGGGTTTCAAATGACGTTACAGGAATTAGGTACTATTATGCAATTTGGTGCAGCGGTAAAAATCTTAATTCTCAATAATGAATTCCTTGGAATGGTACGCCAGTGGCAGCAATTGTTCCACGACCGGCGGTACTCTTTTGTAAATATCACCAGTCCTGATTTTATAATGCTGGCAAAATCCTATGGGATAGAAGGACAATCAATCGATCAGCGTGCTAACCTGAAGGCTGCATTAAAGACAATGCTGGAGCACAAAGGCTCTTACCTGCTGGAAATAAAAGTAGGAAAAGAAAACAATGTGTTCCCGATGGTGCCTCAGGGATGTAGCGTAAGTGAGATCCGGTTAAAATAATTGAAAGTTCCATGACCTTAAATAACCATATAATATTACCCGAAAATTACAATTCGCTGCTGGAAGCAACCCGGGAGGCAGGCTTCGGAATGCCTTCAGATATTGACACAGGTGCTTTATTAAGAACATTAACCGCCAGCAAACCCGGAGGCAATTTTCTGGAAATAGGCACCGGCACCGGATTGGCTACACTGTGGCTATCAGCAGCTACAGGCAAAGACGGTGCATTGACCAGTATCGATGACAATCTGGTAACCACTGCTATCGCAAATAAGTATGTACAAAATCAGGCAGTTTCAGTCATTACTGCTGACGGTTATGAATGGATCAGCAATTATAGCGGTGCGAAGTTTGATCTAATATTCGCCGATGCTATGCCGGGTAAATACGACCTGTTTGAGGAAACAATAGCGTTGCTGAATGATGGCGGATTTTACATTATTGATGATATGTTGCCTCAGCCCAACTGGCCCGAAGGACATGCAGCAAGAGTGGCTGCCTTTATAGAAAGACTTGATGCAAGGACGGACCTGGTGCTTGCCAAGTTAAACTGGTCTACCGGAATTATCATTGCCACAAAACAATCTTTGAATTAGTATGGTAACCGAGCTGGCAATATTGACGATTAAACCTGCGCAGGATATTGAATTCCGACGCGCTTTTAATAGTGCTGTAAAGTTCATTAACACCATAAGCGGATATATCGGGCATGAATTATTGAAATGTATGGAGACCGAGAACAGATATGCATTGATCGTCCGCTGGCAAACCCTGGAAGATCATACAATAGGCTTCCGGCAAAGTGCACAGTACCAGGAATGGAGAAAGCTGTTGCATTCATTTTATGATCCCTTACCCGTTGTTGAACATTATGTGTGAAATTAAAAGGCAATAAATGAATAATCAGATTTTCGAAGAGGTAGATCATTATATTAATGCGCTTTTACTTGATGAGGACGAGGTGCTGTTATCAGTTCCCCGGACGTTAAAAGAGGCCCATTTGCCATACAGCACTATTTCTCCTAATCAGGGTAAATTTTTACAGATAATGGCCCTTGCATGTAAAGCAAAAAACATCCTGGAGCTGGGTACATTAGGCGGCTACAGCGCAATCTGGCTCGCAAGGGCGTTACCCGAAGATGGAAAAATGATTACTATTGAAATAGATCCTGCGCGTGCGGCGGTTGCAAAAAAAAATATTGAAAAGGCGGGATTACTTGACAAGGTGGAACTACGGGTAGGAAATGCACTTGAGATATTACAGGATCTGAAAGCAGACAGCGCGGGTCCCTTTGATTTCATTTTTATCGATGCCGATAAGGAGCCTTATGCTGAATATTTTGAATTAGCATTAGACCTGTCAAAAGAAGGCACATTTATCCTTGCGGATAATGTTATCCGTGAAGGAGCAGTAATGGACCAGACGAGCAAAGACAGCTTCATAAACGGAATACAACGTTTCAACAATATGCTCGCAAAGACTAAAAATGTAACGTCAACAATTATTCAAACAGTCGGCACAAAACCGCATGACGGCATTTCATTGTCAATTGTAAAAAGCATAACTGATAAAGATTAGGTAAGGCGCTTAAAATGCCCCATCTGCTGCCTCCGGAGACAACGCATATAAATAGAAATGAATGAATCAAAAATCAACGGTAGAAGAAATAAAACAGCGGTTTGACAATGATGTTGACCGGTTCTCCAACCTGGATACCGGTCAGGTGTCCACCATTGACGCAACGGTATCTCTGGAACTGATTACTGAAGCGGCAAGGCGTATTGTTCCCGATGCTACACAGTTGCTGGACGTGGGCTGCGGAGCCGGCAATTATACACTGATGATGCTAAAGAAATTGCCCGGCCTTGAGTGTACACTGAACGATCTCAGCCAACCTATGCTGGATAAAGCTCTTGAAAGAGTTGCTGCTGCAGCCCGACAGAAAGTAATCACCACACAGGGTGACATCAGGAATATAGCTTTGCCTGAGAACCACTTCGATATTATTCTGGCGGGCGCGGTTTTACATCACCTGCGCGATGACAAGGACTGGGAAACGACATTTAAAAAATTGTACCGTTTATTAAAACCCGGCGGTTGCCTGATGATAGCCGATCTGGTAACCCAGGAAAGCAATGCTGTAAGCGATTATACCTGGGAACGTTATGGAGATTATCTGGAACAGGTGAAAGACAAAGCCTACCGGCAGACCGTATTGGAATATATTGAAAAAGAGGACAGTCCAAGATCCGTCACGTACCAGCTGGAGCTTATGAAAAAAGTAGGCTTCCAGGTAACAGAGATCTTACATAAAAATATGTGCTTTGCCGCTTTTGGTGGAATAAAATGAGTAATGAATACTCAATGAAAAAGAGGACAGCGATAAATAAATTATTTTATAACAGTAATTAAATTAATTACTCATAATTCATAAATAAAATGAAACAGCAATATACCATTACCGTTTACGCAGAGGACCAGATCGGATTACTGGCACGTATTACTATTATTTTTTCAAGAAGGAAAATAAATATTGACGCCCTGAATACCTCTCCCTCGGAAATACCGGGTATTCACCGGTTTAACATCCTTATCGATGAAACAGAAGAGGTTGTAAAAAAGCTTTGTAAACAAATTGAAAAGCAGGTGGAAGTATTAAAAGCCTATTACCACCTGAATGATGAAATTGTATGGCAGGAGCTGGCGCTGTATAAGGTACCCACCAAACAGGTTACCGAGAACATGGTGGTTGAACGTATTTTAAGAGAATATGGAGCCCGTGTGGTGGCTATTAATAACGACTATACGGTTTTTGAATGCACCGGCCACAGGGAAGAAACCGATAAATTAGTGACTGTTTTTGAAAAGTATGGGCTGATCGAATTTGTCAGGGGTGCACGGGTGGCCATTATCAAAGCCAGTGAAGGATTTCATAAAAAGATCAAAGAATTTGAAGCGCAGCAACCAGGTGAAGAGGTGATCGAAAATGAATACCTGAACGACCAGGACAAAGTATTCAGTATGTAAACTTAAAATTGCAGTACTATGCAGATTGAAAAAACAATACCCGTACTCCGGATCTTTGATTATGATAAAGCCATTGAATTTTATATACACTGGCTGGGATTCAACATCGAATGGGAACACCGGTTTGAGCCCAATACTCCGGTTTACATGGAAATAGCCAGGGATGGCCTGGTTTTACATCTGAGCGAGCACCACGGCGATGCGGCACCGGGCGCTAATGTATTTATATGGTGTACCGGCTTAAAGGAATTTCATAAAGAGCTGCTCGATAAAAATTATAAATACAACCGTCCCGGCCTGGAAGAAACCTTTTATGACTCCTGGTCCGTAACGGTAAATGATCCTTTTTACAATCAATTAAATTTTAACGAGAAAAAGACAACCCATAAAGCGTAAGCAATGTATATTTTTAATATAATCAACAGTATCCGGGAAAAGGTTACAACCATTATACGTTCAACTTCTATCGAGGAACTGAACCGGATCCCTGAGGGATTCAATAACACGATTGCCTGGAATTTCGGGCACCTGGTGGTAAGCGGCTACAGCCTTGTATTCCGGGCCACACAAGCCGATCCTGATTTCCAGATCCCTTACCTGGATCAATTCAAAAAAGGTACAAAACCGGAAGCTCCGGTAACGGCAGCAGCGATCAGCGAGCTTATTGCACTGGCTGATACATTCACCCGGGCTGTTCAGGATGCATTGAATACAGACAGATTCACAACTGTTTCAGAATATACCACGGGTACTTTTGGAGTTCCGGTTACCAGTATAGAGGAGATGATTGCCACCGTTGCCCTTCATGATGCGGTGCACTGGCAGATAATCAGGGATTACAAACGTATTTTTGATACCGAAAAATAATTATTTT
>DASVMC010000373.1:0-2628 GCA_036384555.1 Niabella sp.
AAAGGTAGGTGCTGTGCTGGCAAAGCATATTCAATAGTTTTTTCTTCATGTATTGTATAAGTGCCGCTCCGTATATTTATACGGGCGGCTTTTTATAATTGTATATGCAGGACGAAATCTTTTAAATAGAATAACGAATATTCAAAGGCAGCCTGTAATACAGACAGGCGCCCACCTCATAAACCCCTGCTTTGCCTGTTCAAAGAGCTGCCCCAGGTTCCAATTATCGCCCGTTTTTTTACATATTGGCAAATGACACAGCCTGTACAAGATGTCGCGGTTAACAATGGGGTATTTATCTTGTTTTTAACCTGGTTTTCGGGTGTTCCGTACCATAATTATATTTCGTACCTTTGCACTCATTTTTTGGTAAAATATGAGTGTGCAATACAGAGAATTTACAGGGCTGAACCTGCCCTCCATAGAGCAGGAAATATTGGAAAAATGGAATGCAGAACAGGCTTTTGAAAAAAGCGTTTCCCTGCGCAACGGGGCGCCCTCCTTTGTTTTTTATGAAGGACCTCCCAGTGCCAACGGTATGCCCGGTATTCACCATGTGATTTCGCGGACGCTCAAAGACCTGGTTTGCCGGTATAAGACCATGCAGGGCTTCCAGGTAAAGCGCAAAGGAGGTTGGGATACCCATGGGTTACCGGTAGAGCTGGGTGTGGAAAAGGAGCTGGGCATTACCAAGGAAGATATTGGTAAAAAGATCTCGGTAGAAGAATACAACCAAAAATGCCGGGAAGCTGTATTGCGGTTTAAGGATAAATGGGATGACCTTACCCGGAAGATGGGCTATTGGGTGGATCTGAATGATCCCTATATTACCTTTAAGAATGAATACATCGAAACGCTTTGGTACCTGCTGAAGCAGTTGTATAACAAAGGGTTACTGTATAAAAGCGTCAGCATACAACCGTATTCTCCGGCTGCCGGTACAGGACTGAGCTCTCACGAGCTGAACCAGCCGGGTACTTATAAGGACGTAAAAGACACCAGTGCCACGGTGCTGTTTAAAGCCGTACGCAATGCAAAAAGTGAGTTTTTATTTCAGATCCCGGGTCTCAAATCTGAGCTCTCAGATCTTTTTTTCATGGCCTGGACCACCACTCCCTGGACCCTGCCTTCCAACCTGGGACTGACCGTGGGCGGCAATATTGATTATGTGCTGGTACAGACCTTCAATCCTTATACACATATTCCTGTAAATGTAGTGATCGCCAAAGCACTGATATCTAAATATTTTAAGGCAGAAGGAGAGAACGGTGATTTTGAAAATTATACAGCAGAAACCAAACTGCTGCCCTGGAAGATCCTTGCGGAATTCAAAGGCAGCCAGCTGGAAGGGCTGGAATATGAGCAATTATTGTCCTTTGAGTCCAACTCGCTGGAAAAGATACAGGAAATTACACCGGGCGCCGCTCCTTTTAAAGTAATGGTGGGCGATTTTGTTACCACAGAAGATGGTACCGGTATTGTACACACTGCTCCCGCTTTTGGCGCAGATGACTATAAGGTAGGTAAGAAAAACAATATCGGCATCCTTACGCTGGTTGACCGTACGGGGAAATTTATTGATGGTACCGGTGAATTCAGCGACCGTTATGTAAAGGATTATAAAGATGAGCCGGGTTATGTGGATGTGAACGTGGATATTTCAGTAAGACTGAAGAAAGAGAACCGTGCTTTTAAGGTAGAAAAATACGAGCACAACTACCCGCATTGCTGGCGTACCGATAAACCTATCTTATATTACCCGCTGGATGCCTGGTTCATCAAAACCACGGCCTTGCGGGATCGTATGGTGGAATTGAACAGGACCATTCACTGGAAGCCCAGGTCAACCGGGGAAGGCCGTTTCGGCAACTGGCTGGAGAATATGGTAGACTGGAACCTGAGCCGCAGCCGTTTCTGGGGAACGCCCCTGCCCATCTGGTCAACAGAGGACGGCGCAGAAATGAAATGTATCGGTTCTGTGGAGGAATTAAATAACGAGATCAAAAAAGCAAGCGAAGTACTGGGTGGTGATGTAAATAAAAATTACCTGCACGACGGTATCCTGGACCTGCACAAACCCTATGTGGATGAAGTGGTGCTGGTAAGCGACTCCGGAAAGCCCATGCACCGCGAGCCGGACCTGATCGATGTATGGTTTGACAGCGGTGCCATGCCCTATGCCCAGTGGGGACTGGATTATGAAAAATTAAAAGCAGGCGATCCGCGGCCATTTAACCAGCCTTTTGATACGAACTTTCCTGCTGATTTTATTTGCGAAGGTGTGGATCAGACCCGTGGCTGGTTCTATACCCTGCATGCCCTTGCAGCGCTTTTGTTTGACAGTGTGGCGTATAAAACGGTGGTTAGCAATGGATTGGTGCTGGATAAGAATGGGAACAAAATGAGTAAGCGCCTGGGCAATGTGGTAGATCCTTTTGCTACGATTGAAACCTTTGGAGCAGACGCAACACGCTGGTATTTAATTACAAATGCTTCTCCGTGGGATAACCTGAAATTTGATATTGATGGCATCAGGGAAGTACAGCGGAAATTCTTTGGTACCTTATATAATACCTACCAGTTCTTTGCATTATATGCAAATGTGGATGGATTTACCTTTAGCGAAGC
>DASVMC010000374.1:0-11797 GCA_036384555.1 Niabella sp.
CGCCGTACTTTTCGGAGGGGCTGTTGCCCTTATACCCGTATTTGCCAGCGACATTTTAAAGATAGGCCCTATCGGGTTCGGATGGCTGAACGCTGCTTCAGATATAGGGGCCATTATTATTGTGATCATCCTTACATTGTCTCCCATGAAAAGGGCGCAGGGCAAGAAAATGCTGATTGCCGTTGCGGGGTACGGAGTCTGTATCATTCTCTTTGGTGCTTCAAAATGGTTCCTGCTTTCGTTTTTTGCGCTGATGATATCAGGTATCCTGGATGGTATCAGCGTAGTGGTAAGAGGCACCGTTATGCAACTGCTTACACCAGATCACATGCGGGGGCGCGTGAGCAGCGTTAGCGGCATGTTCGTAACCAGCAGTAATGAGCTGGGACAGTTTGAAAGCGGTGTCATGTCCCGCCTTATGGGGGTGATCCCGTCCGTACTGTTCGGAGGCTGCATGACCATAGTTGTTGTAGCAACCACCTGGTTCAAAGCGCCCACCTTAAGAAAATTTGAGTACTGACCAGGGTTCCGGACCGCACAATGCACGAATAACAGTTCACTGATAACCGGGAGAAAGTGAATAGGAGGTCGCAACAGATCTGACATCTGATACCTGACATTTGATATCTGATAACTGATATCTGATAACTGGCAACTGACATCTGATATCTCATCACTAATCCAAACCAGATAAATTCAGGATATTTGTTCTTTATTGAATAACAACAATTATGTACGCATCCATTATTACCATCGGGGACGAATTATTGATCGGTCAGACAATTGATACCAACAGTGCCTTCATTGCACAGGAGTTCAACCAGGTAGGTATTTGGGTGCGCCGGCGCGTTGCAGTAGGCGATGTGGCAGCAGATATTGAGCATGCGCTGGACGAGGAAGCACAACAATCGCAAATCATTATTCTTACAGGCGGGCTGGGACCAACCGCTGATGATATTACCAAGCCCTTACTGAATGCCTATTTTGGAGGCAAAATGGTCATTGATACGGGTGTAGCCAGACATATTGAACATCTTTTTCATGAAATTTATCGCAAGCCCGGACCTATTTCAGAAAGAAATAAAAAACAGGCAGAGGTTCCGGATGTAGCAAAAGTATTGCACAATGCACGCGGGTCTGCTCCCGGTATGTGGTTTGAAAAAATGGTCCGCAACCGGCCAACCGTCTTTATTTCCCTGCCGGGCGTTCCGCATGAGATGCAGGGATTGCTTATTGATGAAGTTATACCCCGGTTATTACAACATTTTAAATTTCCCCATATCGTTCACCGGACCGCCGTTACTGCCGGCATGGGCGAATCCTATGTTGCAGAACGATTACTGGAGTTTGAATCCAAGCTGCCCAAACATATTAAACTAGCCTATCTGCCTGCTTATGGTATGGTAAAACTAAGGCTGACCAGCCAGGGGAATAATACTGAAAAACTGGAAGCCGAAACAGAGCTGCTGTTTAACGAAATGACGGGGCTCCTTGAAGATATTCTGCTTTCAAAAAAAGACGAGCCTGTGGAAGTAGTGATCGGTCACCTGCTGCTGCAACTGGGCAAAACAATGTCCACTGCTGAAAGCTGCACCGGCGGCAATATTGCCCATACCATTACGCGCATACCCGGTTCTTCCAACTATTACAAAGGCAGTATTGTTTCTTATGATAATACCGTAAAGGAAGCGTTATTGCATGTACCGGCCAATACATTACAAATGCAGGGCGCGGTAAGCAGCGAAACTGTGGCAGCAATGGTAAAAGGCGCCCTGCAACAAATCGGAACAGATTATGCGGTAGCTACTTCCGGCATTATGGGGCCTGACGGTGGCACCAGCCGAAAGCCCGTTGGCACTGTATGGATCGCTGCGGGCAGCGAGGAGAAAGTAGTAACCCGCCTGCTGCAGCTCCGTTTCGGACGTGAACAGAATATTGAAATTGCTACAATACAGGCACTGCTGCTGCTCAGGAAAGTGATCCTTGAACAAAACTAAGTTTATCCCTGTGGCAACAGCAGTTGTGCCACTTCTCTCCAGTTGTCCGCCCGGATATGCCTGCCCGGGTCAGCCAGCTGGTTATGTGGTTGTGTGAACAAAATAGTCTTACCATTAAAATGATCCAGGTTTTTGAAATGATCATCCAGCATAATATCCCCGGAAATAACCTTTTTAGAGCCGCATAACACCAGCTGCTGCCAGCTCAAAAACGCAAAGTGTTCCTGCAGCCATTGGTATTTTTCAGAAAGGCTTAAGGGGAACTCCATTGCTGAAGAAACGATAAACAATTCATACTGCCTGTTCAGCTGCTCCAGCACTTCAACGCTGCCAGGTATTACCGGTGCTTCCCGGAAAAAGCCCGGCGTATTTACATAAACACGCACATGCTCATACGCTTCTCCTTCTTTTTTTCCGATATCCGACTGTGGCTCCCGGTTAACCCCAAACTCTTCTTTTTCATATTTACGGAACTGACTGTACACATCTGCCAGCACACCATCCATATCCACAATTAAACGTTGCATAAATTTAATTTTCTTTTTTGTTTATCTGTCCTTTTCAAGATCAGCCATTGATCAGATGTACAACACCTGTAATGACCGAAGGTTTCTTTACAGCAGCAGTTGCTTCATGGCACAAGACTACAATTTTTTATTCAATCTTCAATAGCGTAACTTCATGGTTGTTATAACAACTTCCGCCATGTTGAAATCCGTTTTTATTACCTTTATTTCCCTGTTGCCCTGTATTGTACTGCCGGCACAACAGCCCTCCGTTTTTGCTACCGTTAAGAATGGAAAACTGGAAGGATACCGGGATGAAAAAACGAACCTGAACATCTTCCTCGGTGTTCCTTTTGCACAACCGCCTGTAGGAGAGCTGAGATGGAAGGCTCCACAGCCCCTGCCGGACTGGAAGGGCACAAGAACCGCAAAAAAATTTGGATCAAGACCTGTACAGACTAACGTATTCGGCGATATGATCTACCGGTCCGATACTATGAGCGAGGATTGCCTGTACCTGAACATCTGGGTGCCCCGCAAACAGTCACATCCGCTTCCGGTGCTGGTCTACTTTTATGGCGGAGGGTTCGTAGCCGGAGAATCGTCAGAACCACGGTATGATGGCGCAGCCATGGCTCAAAAAGGGATTATAACGATCACTGTTAACTACCGGCTGAATATCTTTGGCTTCTTTGCCCACCCCGAACTGAGCAGGGAAACCGGTTACAAAGCATCAGGCAATTACGGGTTACTGGATCAGCAGGCGGCATTACAATGGGTACAGGACAATATTGCAGCCTTTGGCGGCGACCCTCACCGTGTTACTATTGCGGGGGAATCCGCAGGTTCCATCTCTGTAAGTGCACAAATGGCATCTCCCTTATCCAAACATTTATTCGCAGGAGCCATCGGAGAGAGCGGAGCGGCGATCTACCCCACCCTGCCCCCTGTTCCGCTGGACTCAGCTGAAGCCATCGGAAAAGCCTTTGCCGACCAGGCCGGATATCCGACCCTGAAAGAGCTGCGGAGCCTTTCAACAGCCGCGCTGTTCCAATTGTATAATAACGCTCACCGTTTTGGATTCCCGGTTGTGCTGGATGGCTATTTTTTGCCCGGCACCCTGCCTCAAATCTTTGAGGCACATCAACAAGCTATGGTGCCTTTACTGGCAGGTTGGAACTCGGCTGAAACGGGTGAAGGAGCATTGCTGAAAGGCCAGTCACCCACAAAGGAGCATTTTATCAATGCTGTAAAAGAGAACTTTCCGGCCGGTTTTGAAAAAGTGCTCGCTCTTTTTCCGCATAATGACGCTGCCGCAATCAGGCAATCAGCTGCCGATATTGCCTCCGACCGCTTTATTGTTTACAGCACCTGGAAGTGGCTTGACCTGCACAGTAAAAACAGTAATCAGCAAGTATACCGATATCTTTTCAGTAAGATAACGCCAAACCACCTTCCGGCTGATCAGCAACCTGTAGGCGCCAGTCACGCCAGCGACATCCCCTACTGTATGGGCAACCTGTACCTGCTGCCACAAATCAAATGGACGGCCGAAGATTACAAAACTTCCGAAACCTTCCTGAACTTCTTTGCAAATTTTATCAAAAATGGGAATCCGAACGGGAAAGGGCTGCCGGAATGGCCTGCTGTAAAAGCAGGTGATCTGCATCCTCCGGTAATGGATCTGAACTCCGACAGCAAATTAATAACGCCTTCGGACCAGCGTTTTCAATTCTGGGAGGATTTCTTTAACCAAAAACGTTTCTGAACTTATTTTTTAGCGATATAGATACATAGCAATTGCAGCAGACAGGCATTTACAGCATCTGCTCTTTTAAGCGGCACACAGACTATGATCCCATGTGGTTCAACTATGAACAATCTTAAAAACTAAAATTGCCTATACGGCTTCAAATTCTTTGGCATAAACGACCATACCTGATACGTTTTTAAGCCCGTTCTCCACCAGCTCAACAGCCATAAAAGCTTCATCCGGCACCTCAAAGGGAGCTGTAATATTCCACTGGGATGCAGGCGCAAATCCAAAACGCGGATAATAACCATCATGTCCCAGCACAATGGCAGAAAGATACCCTATTTCCCTGGCACGATGCAGCCCTTCCCTGATCAGCGCAGCGCCAACGCCCTGGTGCTGACAGGCCGTACACACGGCAATGGGTGCTAAAGCCAGGCTATCATGGTAATGGCTCAGGCTGTCAATGATTTTGATCTTTGTAAATAAGATATGCCCTACTATTTCCGGGCCTTTTATTGCCACCAAAGAAAGTTCCGGAACAAAGGCTTCGCTGTTTCTGAGCTGATCTACAAGGAGTGCCTCTTCCTGCCGGCCAAATGCCTCCGTATTTACATGAGCAATAGCCTCAGTATCACCCGCTCGTTCTGCCCGAATCAATACGTCCATCGATCTGAAATTTTATCAAATTTAAAGAATCAGATGTTTTAATAAAGCCAAAATAAAAATCTTTACAAACCTTTAAAACTACGAAAGCATTCCTTGTTTAAGAAGCTTTTTTGACCATTAATGCTTATAGGGCTTCTTTGCCATACTTCCGGTACCAGCCTATGAGCCAGATTACTACCTCATCATAAGAATGATTACCGGACGGCTGGTTATTAGCGCGTAAATAATTACCATAAATCCAATGAATGAGCGGCTCTATCCGGTTCTCATACTTCCTGTAAAATTCTCGGTAGGCCTGGAAATCCTTTTTAACCTGGGGATGAAGCGTACTATCGTATTTTTTTACTTTCATGGAATCATACAGATATAACTCACTCATCGCATAGGCATACATCACAAAATCCATTGAGTACCGGAAATGAACAGAAGGATGCCTGCGGCTGGTTAAAAAACTTAAAAAGTTGGCTTCGCTTTCTTTTGCATAGCCTACCTGATGGCCCATCTCATGCGTTACAACAGAAGGAAGCAAAAAAACGGGGATCGTGGTGTTCACCTGCGCCTCTCCGGAAAAAGGGTTGTAATATCCCTGAAGTCCCGCATAATTCATCAATTCTCCAAATAAAGAAGATTTAACCGAGACCGGACGGCTATCCAGGAACGGGTATTGCTGCTGTGCCAACCGGTATCCCTGCTCACTTTGCCTGAAAAGAAAACGATGATCCAGCAAAGAATCCCTGCCGGCCAGGGACATTACCGACGCTTCTTTGTTAATACGGTCGTGCAACAGCTGCGTCAGCGTATCCAGGTCTCTGACCGTTATATTGTCAACCGTTAACCCAAACTGTTGCTCAACCCCCTGACGGCTGTAGTTGAGCCCCCAAAAGGAATAGAAGGTCACATAAATACACAGTACCGAAAATAAAAAAGCAGCAAGCTGTTTACCCCACCGGATGGGCGGCTTCTTCTTTGTAAAGATCCGCTTTATTGTCCGTACAATAAAAACGATCAGTCCGATTATGACCGTTGCATATACGATATCTCCCAGGCTGAAGGGTATCCAGCCAAACAAAGCACGCAGTAATTTTGAAATGAAAATATAAAAGCCGTGCGTATAATATTTTTCAACCACATCCGGGAAAAAAGAAAGCACTTTAATCGCCACGGTCAGCGCAGCGATTATAATCCATCCCCTGTATTTTCCGGCAAATCCGATCAGCTTCATCCAAACAAATGTATCAATTAAATCAGTTCTTCACCAACAAGCGTTTATTAAATTCCCAGCATCGCCTGCTCTACCGATTAGGAAGCAGACCGGATTGCAGATTTTCACGTAGGTTTGGGTATGAAATTGGATCCTGTAACCGTTACCTTAAAAAACAATATGACCATTCAGATAAGAGCAGCTGTAAAGACAGATGCAGCCGCCCTGCTGGATGTGGGCTGGCGGTGTCTTAAGGAAAGTGAATTCCTGATCATCACGGTCAACGAATTTAACTTTACAAAGCAGCAGGAGGCAAACTGGATCCGCGCCCTGAATGAAAGTGAGAACAGCCTTCTGATCGTAGCAGTTGCGCATTCAAAAATAGTGGGATCGCTTAATCTTACAGGCGAGACCCGGGCAAAGGTGCGGCACAATGCCCTACTGGGCATTGCAATACGCCGGGAATGGCAGCAGGTGGGCCTGGGAACAGCCCTGATGCAGACAGCCATTTACTGGGCAAAAGAAAAAGGCATTTTAAAAAACATCTGGCTGCATGTGCATGCCACGAATGAGCTGGCCATCGCATTATACAGGAAAATGGGATTTGCTGATGCAGGGATCCAGAGAAATTTCATCCGGGAGACCAGCGGTCGTTTTACGGATAATAAAATAATGGGGTTATCATTGGCCTGATTCAATGGTTGCCCAACCATCGTAAAGCGGCATAGCTCATCAGCCCGCAACTCAGTTCCAAAACGGTTTCATCAATATTGAAAGTAGCCGTATGCAGGGACGACACCAGTTTCTTTGCCTCATTGCCTACACCCAATAAATAAAAGAAACCCGGAAGCGCCCGGGCATAATAGGCAAAATCTTCCGCTGCCATCCACACATCCTGCTGCACAAGGTTCTCACTGCCGGCATATTCACCCAGGTAAGTGGTCATTGCATTTCCCAATATTTCATTATTCTTTAAATGAGGATAGCCTTTCCGTATTTCGATCAGGCATTGTCCGCCCATTCCTGTAACAAGTGATGTTGCCAGTTCTTTTATTTTTTTATGCGCTTCGTTGCGCCAGTCTTCATCCAGCGTTCTGAAGGTACCTTCTATCAATACCTTGTCAGGAATAATATTGATCGCTCCGTCTGCTTTCAGCTTCCCGAATGAAAGCACCGATGGCATCAGCGGATCTGCATTTCTGCTTACCAGCTGTTGCAGCGCCTGTAATAATGTACAGGTAATCATTACCGGGTCAATACATTTGTGCGGCTCTGCTCCATGTCCGCCCTTACCGGATACTTCTATTTTTATTTCATCCATAGAAGCCATAAACAACCCCTGGCGCACTCCAATCTTCCCGGCAGGGATTGCCGGCAGTACATGCTGCCCCAGCACTGCCTGTACATCGGGATTTTTCAGCCCTCCTTCTGCAATAATCTTTGAAGCGCCTCCCGGCAACATCTCCTCGCCAGGCTGAAAGATCAGTTTTACTGTTCCTCCGAATTGGTCCCTGACGGACTGAAGTATCCCGGCAACACCTAATAAAGAAGCTGTATGCACATCGTGACCACAGGCGTGCATTACTCCCTCATTACGGGACCTGTAAGCAACCGTATTTTCCTCTGTAATCGGCAATGCATCTATATCTGCCCGCAATGCAATCGCCTTTTCAGAAGACTGCGCTCCCCTTATAACCGCTATGACGCCTGTATCAGCAACGGGCATCCAACCGATCCCCAGTTCATCCAGTTGTGCTTTTATAAAAGCGCACGTATTCCATTCCCTGAACGAAAGTTCGGGATATTGGTGCAGCTGCCGGCGGTTGGCGAGCACCCGGTCTTTTACAGAAAAAGCCGCTTCTTTTATCCGTTCTTTTAAGCGATCCATATCTTAATGTTCCTAAAAATAAGGTTAATATCCGGAACCTGTTTGCATTGAAATGGATATATTCGTTGAGGAATTAAAAACAATGGAACAGGAACAGCATATTATTAATACGACCGCAGCGTTTGTACGGCAGCAGTTGCAGCATGCAGAGGGCGGGCATGATTGGTTTCATATAGAACGCGTCTGGAAAACAGCCCGACACATAGCATCCGGGGAGCAGGCGAACCGGCTGGTTGTAGAGCTGGGTGCATTATTGCATGATATTGCTGATGCAAAATTCCATAACGGAGATGAAACGATCGGTCCAAAAATGGCAAGAACATTCCTGGAAAAGGAACAGGTTGAAGAGTCCATCATCAGTGCCGTGGAAAATATCATCAGATACATCTCTTTTAAAGGAAGTTTTAATGGCACATCCTACAAAACACCCGAGCTGGATATTGTACAGGATGCTGACCGGCTGGACGCTATAGGTGCTATCGGCATTGCCAGGGCCTTTAATTACGGAGGATTTAAGAACCGGAAAATATATGATCCCGCAATAAAGCCGGTAACCTATGAGACCGCAGCAGCCTACAAAAAAAACGAAGCTCCTACCTTGAATCATTTCTATGAAAAACTGCTCCTGTTAAAAAACACAATGAATACAGCAACCGGCAGGCAACTGGCAGCAAACCGCCATCGCTATATGGAAGGCTTTATTGAGCAGTTCCTGGCAGAATGGAATGGTGAACGTTGAAAATGAAGGATCATGACACTTAAAGCAAAACATTCCGCTGCCCCTTTAAATATTTTTACCACGATGTCGTCCCTTGCCAGGGAAACGCAGGCTTATAATTTATCGCAGGGATTACCGGATTATCCTGTTGCACCAGAGCTGGGTCCTTTACTGCAGGAGGCGGTTGCAAAAGGATACAACCAGTATGCGCCTATGCCGGGACTTATAGAATTAAGACAAAATATTGCAGCTTATTTTAACCGCATTTACCAGTCCGATTATTGCAATATCCATAATATTACCATTACCCCCGGTGCCACCTATGGGATCTTTACAGCCTTTGCTGCGCTTTTAGAAAAAGGGGATGAGGTAATTTACCTGGAACCGGCTTTTGACTGTTATGTACCTGCTATTGAAATAAACGGAGGTATTCCTGTTCGTGTGCGGCTGGATGAAAAAAAGAATTTTGAAATTGACTGGCAACAGATAAAAGAAGCGGTCACTTCAAAAACAAAAGCGATCCTAATCAATACGCCGCACAATCCTACAGGAAGAATATGGCAACAGGAAGACTGGGATCAGCTTGCCGCTATCATCGGGCAGCAAAATATTTATGTTATAGCTGACGAAGTATACAATACCATTCTTTTTGATGGCCACCGGCATCTTCCCGGTTACTTGCAGGAACAATTACAGGGAAAGATCATTTCTATTTATTCATTCGGGAAAATGCAGCATATTACCGGATGGAAAATTGGATTTTGCATCGCAGATGAAACTATTACAGCGGCGTTCCGGTCCATTCATCAATACCTTAGTTTTAGCGTCAATACTCCCGCCCAATATGCGCTGGCTGCTTATATGAGTTTGCCCCGGCCCGACCATGAAGCCTCAGCGTTGCTGCAGAAAAAACGGGATCTGCTCCTGAACGGGCTGGCAGGTTCAAAATTTCAATCCCGATTTACAACGCAGGGAAGTTATTTTCAGCTATTTGATTATAGCGCGCTTAGTCTTTTACCGGATGTGGCCTTTGCCCGGTGGCTGGCGGTCAGCCATAAAGTAGCTACCATTCCGCTGAGCGCTTTCTATAAAACGCAACCCAACATTTACCAGGTACGGCTTAGTTTTGCAAAAGACGATGCTGTTTTAAATGCTGCTGTAGAAATACTTTCGGGATTATAAGCTGGTTTACTGATTTTTCAGACCCACAACCAATACTGCGTTACCATTATGCTGTATGCACACCGAACAGATAGCCTGTCAGTGCCGTTGCGGCCATTGCCAGCGTTCCCCAGAAGCATACCCTTACTACTCCTTTACCAACATTTGACCCGCCAGCACGCGCAGCTATTACCCCCGCCGCTGCCAGAAACAGGATGGCACAGGTATATTCAAGCAATACCATATTCTTTACCGGGGCAAAGATAGCTACCAGTAAGGGTAACAGGCCGCCGGAAATAAAAGAGGTTCCGGAAGCCAGTGCTGCCTGAAGCGGCTTTGCCTGCGTTATTTCGTTAATGCCCAGCTCATCCTTTGCATGCGCTTCCAATGCATCATGTGCTGTTAAGGCCTTTGCCACTTCCAGCGCCAGCATTGGCTGCACTCCCCGGCGCTCATATATTTTTGCCAGTTCCCGCAATTCAATATCAGGATAGCTATCCAATTCTCTCTTTTCCCTCCTGAGATCTGCCGTTTCAATATCGGACTGCGAGCTAACAGAAACATATTCTCCTGCTGCCATAGAAAAGGCGCCGGCAACAATTCCTGCAAGGGCGGCCAGAACGATCGGACCTCTCAGATCGGATGCCGCAGCAACCCCGATCACCAAACTGGATGTAGAAAGGATACCATCGTTGGCCCCTAAAACCGCTGCCCTCAGCCAGCCGCTCCTGTTTATATAATGATCTTCTAACTGTGGTTGCTGCTTCATCATTAGGATATTTAAATAACTGATTGTATGGTCATCTAAATTAAGAATAATCCGTTATACAGGAGTCTCCTGCAATTCCGAACCTTCGGAACGCAGAACACGCAGACGGTTTACACTTCTCTGCGTAAATCTGCGAGGTCTGCGGGAAAATACCTGCTCTGGCAGCATTACACTCCCGCGGAATACGTAGAACACGCAGACGGTTTACACTTCTCTGCGTAAATCTGTGAAGTCTGCGCGAAAATACCTGCTCTGGCAGCATCACACTCCCGCGGAATACGCAGAACACGCGGACGGTTTACACTTCTCTGTGTAAATCTGAGAGGTCTGTGCGAAAATACCTGCATTCATCTACTCAAATTTTTCAGGCAGGGATACATACAATGATCGTATTTTTGGACACTGAACTAACAAGGCAACCCGTTAAAGAGATCAAAATGTATATACCCGCTTTTAATAATATGACCGATAAAGATGAAATCATTTCTTTTATAAAACGGTTCTCGTTTGGGATTATTGTTACAACAGATGCTGCTGGTATACCGGTTGCTACCCATCTGCCTTTTCTGATTGAGGAAAAGGAGGATACGCTGCTGCTCCGTTCCCATTTTGCAAAGGCGAACCTCCAATGGAAAACCATTCGCCCCCAGGAACAGGCCCTTATAATCTTTAGCGAACCACACGCCTACATTTCTCCATCAAACTATGAAAAGGAGCTGAATGTTCCTACATGGAACTATATTGCTGTACATCTTTATGGCAGCGGCACACTTATTACTGATCATGAGCAGGTGACCGAGCTGCTGAACCATACGATTGAGCTTTATGAACCTGCCCAGAAGACAAAACATGATGCGCTACCAGAGGAATTTAAGACAAAGATGATGAACGGGATCGTTGCTTTTCAAATTGTCATAACCGACATCCAGGCCAAGAAGAAACTAAGCCAGAATAAAACAGAGACCGAACAGAAAAACATCATTCAAACGCTTTCCGGCAGTGCTGATCCAACAGCACAATTGATCGCGGCTTACATGCAGCAGGAGCTAGAGGACTAATGATTCTTATATTTTAAATAAATATTCAGCGCATTCAATTGCCGCGCGCCTCCATTACTGACCGCTTTTGCCCGGAA
>DASVMC010000375.1:0-3986 GCA_036384555.1 Niabella sp.
GCAAAGCCCTGCAGCAAATCTTGCAGTAGCATTAACCGGCCGCTTACCGGGGTTGATCGCCCAGCAAAGAAGCGGGGAACCGGGGCGTGATGAAACATTACTTTTTATGCGGGGCAGGGGAACGCTAAACGGTCAGGCCCCACTGATTATGGTAGATGGAGTAGAACGGGAACTCAATTCCATAGATCCCAATGAAGTGGAAACGGTGACCATTTTGAAAGATGCTTCGGCTACGGCTTTATATGGTGTACGGGGTGCAAACGGAGTAATTCTGGTGACCACAAAAAGAGGAACAGAATTAGTACCCACCATAGGGCTGAATGTTGAAAGTGGCCGGCAGACCTTTACAAGATGGCCCACTACAATGAGTTCCTATGAATGGGCGCAGCTAAAAAACCAGGCATGGCATAATGATAACCCAAGTCCCTGTGCCAATGACTTCCCGCCTTATTCAGATTATGCACTGGAACGCTTTCAGAAGCAGGATTGGCCGGAGGCATATCCTAACAATAACTGGGTCGATAAACTTTTGTATAAATGGGTGCCGCAAACCCGGTACAACCTTACACTCAATGGAAAAGGATCCAATGTAGGGTACTTCGTAAATATTGGTTATTTAGACCAGGGCGGGCAGTTTAAAGTGGATCCCGAACCCAAAACCTGGGATCCGGCAGCCTATATGAAGCGTTATAATTTCCGCTCTAATATTGATGCGGTTTTAAATAAATCAAAAACACTGAAGACTTTTTTGAATGCCGCCGGATGGCTGGAAAGAGTGAACGGCCCCTATGTTGATGGCCGGTTTACATCCAATTCTCAGATCGCGCCTGAAATCATACACAGGACCCTGCAACTTTGGCCGGTCACCATGCCCGGGCCCTTAACACCGGGAGGAGAAGTATTAATTGGCAGCGGAAGCTATCAGGAATCTCCCTGGGCGGAGATTAACCGGACCGGCTACCGGAGAGAAACGCGTAGTAGCGTTACGGCTACCTGGGGCATGGAACAGGACTTCAGCACACTTATTACTAAAGGGCTTTCCGCAAAAGTAATGGCCTCTTTTGATACGCGGTCCATACATTACCTCAATGGTTCCCGGCAGCATCAGTACTGGGAGCAGGTGATTGATCCCAATCTGAAGGGAAGCAGTGGATTCGATAGTGTGTATTACAGGAGGATCCGGTCTGATTTTGACAATACGCCGATTTCAACCAACATCAGCGCCAGTTTCCAGTCTTTTTTTGATATGCAGCTGCATGTGAATTATAACAGGTCTTTTGGCAAGCATAATGTAGGGGCGCTTATTTTAGGGCAGCAACAGGGAATGATCAAACCATCGGACCCTTTGCCTTTCAATGTAAGAGGCCTGGCATCCAGGCTGAGTTATGGGTATAGCAACCGCTATATGGTAGAATTCAATGCGGGCTATAACGGGTCAGAGCAATTTGCCAAAGGAAGGCGCTATGGTTTTTTCCCTTCCTATTCTGCCGCCTGGAATATCTCCAATGAAGCTTTTTTTAGTGAGGTAAGGAACATTATTAATACCCTGAAAATAAGAGGCTCTTATGGTACTGTGGGAAATGATAAAATCGGCGATACCCGGTTTTTGTACCTGGATAATGTATCCAGAAGTACCAGTGGTCCCATTCCTGGCGTTGCCCAGAATAATGGAACAATCAATGAAATGTTTTTCGGCAACCCGAATGTATCCTGGGAAACAGCCCGGAAATTAAACCTGGGGCTTGATGTTACTTTATTCCGCTCGCTGGATATTGTTTTTGATGTCTTTAACGAGCATAGAGACAATATTCTCATTTACAGGCAAACGATACCCACATTGATCGGTGTTGCAAATTCTTCAATTGCTCCCTATAATATGGGAAAGATCAATAATAAAGGATGGGAGCTGGAAATGACCTATAACAAGTCTATTAACAGGAACCTGAACCTGATCAGCAAATTCAATATTGCCTATAATGATAACAAAATCATATTCAGAGATGAGCTGAGACTGGATTCTTCTTACGCCTATCCTTACAGAGAAACAGGATATTCTATCGGACAGCAATGGGGATACAAAGTGCTGGGCTTTTATAACAGTCAGGAAGAGATTGATAAGGCAGGCATTGTTTATGGAGAAGGAAAAGCATTCCGTCCCGGCGACTTTAAATATGCCGATCTAAACGGTGATGGGATCATTAACAATAAAGATGTAATGCCACTGGGATACTCCAATGTTCCGAAACTTAGCTGGGGATGGGCAACGAGTATCAATTATAAGATCTTTGATATATCGTTTTTATTGCAGGGTGTAAGTAAGGTTTCAGGAGTTATCGGAGGAGACGGACCCTGGGAATGGTATGATTTCCGCAAATACCACCAGCAGGCATGGACACCGGAGCGGGCCGCTTCAGGAGCAGAGATACTTTATCCCGCATTATCCTTAAATGTTTCCGCCAGTAATACTACTAATTCCTTTTTTATCCAGGACCGGTCGTTTATCCGCCTTAAGAATGTGGAAGTGGGTATATCCCTGCCCGCCGGATGGCTGGCTAAGGTCAGGGCCCGGCAGGTACGTCTTTATATGAACGGCTTGAATTTATTCACGTGGGACAAACAAAAGATTAAGGATTGGGATCCCGAGCTGTTGAGCAATACAACCTATCCGGTACTGAAGATTATCAATTTTGGTTTGAATGTTACTTTCTGATCATGTATCAATTTAAAAAAATGAGAAAACTTTTTATACTTAGCATCGGTATTGTTATTCTTTTGGGATCCTGCAAGAAAGATCCGCTGGATATCACTCCCGACGGGAGAATGAGCCTGGAAGATGTTTTTAAAAGCTCCGATCTGACTCCGGCTTATTTGAATTCCTGTTATGCATGGGTACGCAAATACGGGCATGGATATCATTATTATACTTTCCTTACTTCATTTACAGATGATGCAACAGACAGCCAGGTGCCCACAGACAGCTGGCACCAGTTGCAAAGCTGGTATAATGACGCTTTCAGCGCAAGCAATATGCCCTTTATGGCGGGAAGCGCAACGCAACTGTATAATGATATGGATCTCTATGCCCGCAACTGGATGGGCATTCGTAAAACGAACGTATTTATCAATAATGTAACCGAGCAAAATATTCCTGACCCGACAACACGTGCCCGGCTACTGGCAGAGGCAAAAACCCTGAGGGCTCATTATTACTGGGACCTGATTAAAATGTTCGGTCCTATGCCTATTATTGATAAAGATCTTATAGGAGAGCAGGACTTTAGCAGCATCAAAAGGGCCAGCTTTGATGAATGTACCCAGTTTATTGTAAAAGATTGCGATGAGGCAATTGCTACCGCCTCGTTTCCATTACGTGCAGAAAACGAACCAGACAGAGGCAGGATGACAAAGGCCGTGGCATATGCTGTAAAATCGATGGTGACCTTATTTAATGCAAGCCCTCTTTGGAATCTGGATAATAATATTGAAAAGTGGAAAGCGGCTGCTGATGCGGCAAAACAGGCTGTTGAAGGGCTTGCTTCAAATGGATACGCGCTGTACCCCGATTATGAAAAATATTTCCTGACCCGGCCCGACAAGGCCGCTGCTCCCGGCGATAAGGAAACAATTCTGGAAGCAACAGACGGATATGGATACGGAACGCAGACATACCGCGCCTTTGGGTCTATTACCTATCTGATGCACATGATTCCGACGTTCCCTTCTGAAAAACCCGGCTGTTCCCCTACACAGGAGCTGGTAGATGCTTATGAAATGAAAGACGGTACCATACCTATTCTGGGTTATAATGATGCAGATCACTCCAGTCCTGTTATTAATTCGGCTTCCGGTTATGATGACCAGCACCCTTACGTGAACCGCGATCCGCGTTTTTATGCCTCCATCTGGTATAACGGAGCTTATTTTGGTGTAGTGAATGGGGCACAGGTGTATATTGAATCTTATGTTGGCGGGGCGCATGGTATATC
>DASVMC010000376.1:0-8414 GCA_036384555.1 Niabella sp.
TGGCTTCCATCCACATCGGCATCCGTCATGATGATGAGCTTGTGATAACGCAGTTTTTCAAGGTTCAATGCTTTGGGATCATCCGGGGTACCCACTGTTACACCCAAAGCCGTATAAATATTCCGGATCTCCTCATTCTCATAGATCTTGTGCTCCATGGCTTTCTCCACGTTCAGGATCTTACCCCGTAAAGGCAAAATAGCCTGAAAGCTACGGTCACGCCCCTGCTTGGCCGTTCCGCCTGCAGAATCCCCTTCCACCAGGTATAGCTCACAGCGTTCGGGGTCACGATCAGAACAGTCTGCCAGCTTACCGGGTAGTCCGCCACCGGTAAGGCCGGATTTACGCTGCACCAGCTCACGCGCCTTTCTGGCGGCCGCACGCGCCTGCGCTGCAAGGATCACTTTACTGATGATATTCTTTGCATCCTTGGGGTTTTCTTCTAAAAAGGCATCCAGCACACGGGCCACAGTGGTATCTACCACCCCCATTACCTCAGAGTTGCCCAGTTTTGTTTTTGTTTGTCCTTCAAACTGTGGTTCAGGGACCTTCACGGAAATAATGGCGCTCAATCCTTCCCGGAAGTCATCTCCTTCCACTTTTACTTTCGCCTTTTCATACAAACCGCTTTTCTCGCCGTAGGCATTGAATACCCGCGTTAATGCCCGCCGGAAGCCCGATACGTGCGTACCGCCTTCAATCGTATTGATGTTGTTTACGTAAGAATAGATATGTTCGTTGAACGTATCATTATAAGTAAGGGCTACTTCAACGGATACATTGGAATTGGCATCATGCCCCTCTACTGACAGTACGTTAGGGATCAGTGAACTTCTGCCTGCGCTTTTATCCAGCATCTCCACAAATTCAACAATACCGCCTTCACTGTAAAATATTTTTCTGATCTCTGCGCCCTGGTCGTCTTTCTCCCGTTTGTCAATCAGGATAATAGAGATTCCCTTATTGAGGTAAGACAGCTCCCGCAGGCGCCCTTCCAGGATCTCCCGTTTATACTCCGTAGTCATAAAAATGGATCCATCGGGCCAGAATTGCTGGAAGGTTCCATGCTTTTCTGTAGTTCCGATCTCCCGCACCGGGTAATCAGGCACTCCGATATGATACTCCTGCTCAAATATTTTTCCTTCACGGCAAACCACGGTATGCATACGGGTACTGAGCGCGTTTACACAACTCACCCCCACTCCATGCAAACCGCCGGATACCTTGTAGGATCCTTTATCAAATTTGCCCCCGGCATGCAGCACGGTCATGGCCACCTGCAGAGCGCTTACACCCTGTTTCTGGTTGATCCCGGTAGGGATACCACGGCCGTCATCTTCTACAGAAATAGAGTTATCCTCGTGAATAGTAACAATAATATTTTTACAATAGCCTGCTAAAGCTTCATCAATGGAGTTGTCTACTACCTCATATACAAGGTGATGCAAACCCTTCACCCCAATGTCACCAATGTACATGGCAGGGCGTTTACGCACGGCTTCCAATCCTTCCAGTACCTGAATACTATCTGCTCCATATGCTGGTGTTTCCATGGTTGGGGTTCCTTCTAATTCTTCGCTCATAAAGTAAAAAAAAATTTAATATATCCTAAACTGTATAGCTTACAAATTTACGGAAAAAAGCCCAGTTTTTCTGTATGCCGGGCAGGAATCTTGCCTGATCTTTTAAGCGAAAAAACGCGTTGATTATCAGTTGATTATAGATCATTTTAAACCGGCTGTTCTTTTATAGTCTGTACCTGCTGCAATCCGCTGTTTCTCTCACCAGGATATAAGGCTTCAGGATGATCAAAATCGCTTGGCAGGCTGCCCGTTAAATTGCCTGTATTGTTTGTTGCCTTTTATTGAAAAGAACCGTTATACCTATTGAACCAGCTAAAACCATTGTTCTATGCAACCAGTACGCTTTCTGTATTTTGCCCTTCTTTTATTAAGTATTGCCTGCGCCAAACCGCATAAAACGAGCAATCAAACCAGTTTTGAATTTGGAACTTCCTATAATATGTGCGCAGGTCCCGAATGTGTGACCACCTATCGTATAAAAGGAGCCAAGCTGTATAAGATAACATCCGGACCAGGCATTACCAGTTCTCAAAAAATCACCGCGCTAAGCGCATCCGCCCTTACAATTGCGCAAAAATTACAGAACACGCCCCTGCCCGACTATTTATACCAGAATAAAAACAAATCATTCGGCTGCCCCGACTGCGCCGACCAGGGCGCAACAGCATTGACAATAATCCATAATGAAATAACCACTTCCTGGAATTTCGACAACGACCTGAACAATAATCCTCCGGAAATAAGAGCTTATATTCAAAAAATATGGGAAACGATGACAGCACTAACAGAAAACTGATCCTGGCTGGTTCTCACTGCGTTTCAGTATAACGTTTAAAATTGTCCAGGATGGCCTGCCAGCCGGCCTGCTGCATTGCTACAGGGTTGGTTGCCTCCGCATCAAATGTTTCGGTAACAGAAGTATCCTTGTCATCACCAGAGAAAAGGACCTGTACTTTCCGGCCATCGCCCATTGTATAACCGATCTGCCTGTTCGGGATAACGGTATCATATACGCCGCCAAAATCGAATCCCATACTGCCATCCCGCGCTTCCATCCTTGATGAGAATTTGCCACCCTTCCTGAGGTCATTTTCCGCATGCGGGGTATGCCAGTCGTCCGATGCACTGTTCCATTTTTTGATATGCTCCGGCGCTGTCCAGTATTCCCATACTTTTGTTACCGGTGCGTTGATGGTGACGGATACACTTACTTTTATTGGTTCCATTTTTCTTTTTTTATGTAGGTATTACTTTTTTTGAAGAACACTAACTGTCAAAACCGTATTTCAGCTTTTCAGGAACACCGCTTTGGGCTTCACTCCTGCGCAATTTATGATAATACTGATAGGAAGCGCCTAAAACAACAAGCGCCACCAACGGGAAAACAGTTTCACCATTGAAGCCGTCCACCACCGTATGTGAAACCGCAGCACTGATAAAATTAAAGGTGAAGCCTGCATAAGCCCATTCTTTTATACGGCCCTTAAAGAACGGTACTGCCAGTACAATAGCACCGGACACTTTAAAAATGGTCAATAGCACCCGGAAATAATCAGGATACCCCAGGTGGCTGATCCCTTGTTTAGCGAGCTCCGTATGTGAAGTAAGCGCAGGTATGACCCCGTCCAGTATTACAATAAGGCCGGTAAATGTCCAGTAGAGGATCTTTGTTGTTTTCATTGCTGATCGTTTTTATATTGATAATCTTTTAACAACACAAACATAGTACAGCAACGGCCGATTGCTGTTGTGTAAAAACGACAATTACAAGGTTTTTTGCGGCAGATAGCAGCCGCCGGTTACCTAATGATCAGATGCCGGTCTAAAAATGTGCCGTTCCGGGAAATAAAATTGCTTAACTGTTCTTAAATTTAGTGCTGCATGTTATTGATCATTCTACAAACAGATCCAAAATGAGCACCTATAATTTCAGAAAAGGTGCTTTTAATGATACCGAGCCATTGCAGGTACTTGCAATGGATTCATGGAGCCATTTCCGGAATGAATTGACACCTGGCAACTGGGAGCAGCTGAATGCAACATTACATAACAAAAATACATTTGTCCATCTTTTGGAAACAGCTGATTGTATCGTTTGTACAACAAAGGATCAAAAAATTGCCGGCATGGTCTTTCTCATCCCCAGTGGAAACCCTACTGATATCTACCCGGAGAACTGGTGCTATATCCGGTTTTTAACAGTCAGCCCGGCGCATAGCGGAAAAGGGATCGGCCGGTGCTTAACCCAGCAGTGTATAGATCTTGCTCAGCAAAGAGGAGAACATACTATTGCCCTGCATACTTCTGAAATGATGACAAATGCCCGCCGGCTTTATGAACATATGGGCTTTGAAATAGTAAAAGAAATACCGGCAAGACTGGGCAAGCGGTACTGGTTGTATAAACGGGCGTTATAATCCGCTTTCTTTTAAGAACCCATATTGCGAATAATATTTCCGCAATTGTTAACAAATAAACATTTTTAAAACTGCAGTAACAAACCCGCAAATGCTTTTCCTCTTAATAGAGTATCTTTGAACCAGGGCGCTGCGATGCGGTGCCCTTTGCCTGGAGCAATTAAATTCATTTGCATGAAAGACGATATTTCTATAAAAAGGATCGTACCCAATATCTACTCAGACGACCTCGAAAAAAGCAAGGCCTTCTACCAGGGTTTTCTGAACATGGATATTATTATGGATCAGGGCTGGGTCATTACTTTTGCTTCCGGTAAAAACCCGCTGGCACAAGTAAATATTCTTGAAAACCAGAAGAAGGAAACGCTACATAATGAAAGGATCTTTTTATCAGTGGAAGTTTCTGATGTTAATAAGATGCATCAGAAAGCAAAGGCGCTGCAGCTTGAGATCGTTTACCCCATAACCGATGAACCCTGGGGCGTACGACGCTTTTTTGTCAAAGCTCCGAACGGAGCCACTATCAACCTTGTTGCGCACAGGTGATAACACCTGCCTATGCCAGCTGTATCAGCGACCCTGCTAAAGATAAACCGGATCCTATACGGATCTGCCAGCTAAAAATAAATGGGGCCGTTTCCGTTTGCCAACAAGGACTATCAATAACAGTATAATAAGAAGCTCCCAGCCCGGTTCGCTCATTTGCTGCGGTTCGTCTTCCACATCCAGATTTTTATTACCACTGAGTACTTCCTGTTGTTTCCGGTACAGGGCCTGTCGCTGCGCTTCCGTTTCCACAACCAGGTAAGCAGTAGCGGCTGTAAGGAACTTTGACTGAAAACTTGCTTTAATTGCTGAGCGCCATTCCTCTTCTGCTTTATGAGGAAACAGCTGCATGAGCTGCGCATTGGCTTCCAGCGCCAGCGCATCATCCCATTTTTTTTCAAAAAGAGGTTTACGGAAAAGAGTATTCTTAAGAGCAATAACAGAAGCCTCCTTGTCTGCTGCAATGTAACACCTGGGCCGGTTTGTATTTGGATACGCCAATACCTGCACCGGATTAAGGTTCGGCCAATGCAGCTGCACATCAGGAGCGTTCGTCCTTAAAGAATACGCATCAAAGCCTCCGGCAGTATTTGTTACAAAATAGCAGCCATTTTCAGGAAAGGTAAATGCAAGTCCCAGGCGTTCGGGGGCTTTAACAGCTCTTTCGAAATGATCTGTTATAACTACAAAAACAGGGTAGTGTTCTTTGTCTTTTAAATAGGACTCAGCAAGACTTTGCCGGATTGCCCGTTCCAGGAAAAAGCCGCCGGTATGCTTAACAGGATCTGTTCTGCGCTTCAGGTATTGACGGACCGGAAGAGTGGTTGTATAGCTGTTTACAAAACTGATTTTCCCGTTTTCATTGGCATCCAAAGCCTTTATCAAATCGTATAGCTTCTTTTTTTCTCCGCTGACGCGCACCGCTGCGTGTGCTGACGCGTCCACGATAAAATGATAATAGGGTTTGCGGAACACCCTGGGCAGCTGTTGCTTCGCAGCAGCCGGGATATAAATTGCCGAAGAAGTAGCCGTATTATGTGACAGTTCCGCCCGGATTGTATCGCCTATTTGCAGCTGCTTATTATCGATGGTTAGTGTTACAGGATCTTTGTGAATAAACTCAATGCCGGTTCTTCTTTTTTCATACCCATTAAAAGGAAAAATCTTTAAAGTAAGCAACCCCGGGGCATTATAATAGAGTATGCCCGGATCCCGCTGTTCATTTTGAATTTGGTTAAAAACCCACTGAGCGGTTCGCTTCTCAGTAAGTATGCCCGGTTCCTTTTTATTGCCCGTGTATAAGTAATAGTTGCTGACAAAACATCCTTTAGGTAGATGAAAGCTGGTTACATATTCCTGCAGGTCATTACCGGAGGTATTGGTTAGTTCAATGTTCAGCGTGCTGACCCAGGCAGCAACCTGCGGATCATATTTTGTTGTTGCGTTAAGCCCGGATACCCTTACCGGGTGCTCTTTACCACTGCTCCGGGGCTGAACAGCCGTTTCAGTCACCTCGTCAAAAAATACGTTCTTCAGCTGTCTTTCTTTTTCAGCAGACAAGGTAAGATTATCCAGTACGATCCATTTGTATACACTGCTTAAGTAAGGTTGCTGTTCGTCCGCAACCTGAAAGATCCGCTGATGCGTATGCCTGTCAATTGCCTGCAAAGCGGTTGACAGAGATTTATTATTGACAGCATACTGCTTTGAGAGATCGGGGCTGTAAACATACGCTAATGCATTATGCAACGTGTACCGGTCATAATAGTAGTTGCCAATGACGCCTGCAGGCAGCAATAAGAACCCCGCCACTCCAATAGCTAACAGATGATGCTGGCTCTTTGAAAGTTCCCTGAATTGTTTATATAAAAGATGCAAATGCAGAAAAAATAAGATGAAGGGAGTAAGCAGGAGGATACCTGCACCATAAAAGAGAACGGCGATTACAGAAAGGGGCAGAAAAGGCAGGAATACAAAAAGGAAATAGAGCGTATAACCGAACGTAAAGCAGCGGCCGGTAAAAAGCAATAACCTGTATACTTTTCTGCCGTTATCCGGGAGGTATAACAAAACACCGTTAAAAACAGCAAGCACCCAGAAGATCGTTCCTGAAAAATCACCGAAAAAGTTCTGTTGCTTTTTATTGATGAATAGCCCCAGCAAAGGCAATACGACGGAGACAATCAAACTCCAGATCAATTTCGTTGTCAGCAGCCACCTGCCCTTTTTGCTCACAAAAATGTAGGCAGCTCTGAACAATAAAAACAGGAAAAGAATCGTAGCTGCTACCAATAAAATAGTGGTAAGATGGCGCACGAACAGGTTATCATATGTATTACTGCTCCAGGTAGGAAAAACACCTAAAAAGAAAAGGTAAATCACTATGGGAACAGGAACAGATGCTGCAAGATTTAACCAGGCGCTTCTGGCCCCAACCCTCCGCGTACAATGAATTACAATAATCAGCAGCGAATAAACCATTGCAGGCATCAAAAATGTGCCCCCATACAATAAGGTGATTTCCGAAATCATCCAGGAAGGAATTGAGAAGGGAAAAAGTTCTGCTGACCAGCACAGGTACGCGTATACGAATGATACATGAAGAAGCAAAGCAATAATACCATATTGCAATGACAGTGATTTCCTTTGACGCAGCATCTTAACTGCATAAAACAGGTTTCCCACAGTTATAAGGAGCAGTATTGCTGCAAAGCTGAACCATGCTTCTTTAGAGGCAGGCTTCAGTAAGGAACGGATAACTGTAAAATCGCGTCCATACAATATAAACAGCAGGATTACCGGAACCGTGTTAACGGCAAAGATCCATTTTGGGTTGAGGACTATTTTCATACTTTTTGCGGAGATAATGATCGGATATTAAATAGGCTGTGGTCAGGTAAAGCAGATAAATAAAAGCACCTAACAGCTCATGCAGGGGTCCAGCCGCTATACGGGAGGTGCAGAAAGCTGTTTTTTTAATCCATAGCAGGGTAAGAATGCGGGCACTGTTTACGAGCAGGGTAAACAAGTAGCTGATACCGATTCCCGTTACGAGTCTTTTTAGAAACAAGACCTCATTCCGGCTATATTTTACTAAAAGCAGCACCGTCAGCGTCAGGCAAATCAGCATAAAACTAAACCCCGAACAGGATTTATTGATGATGATACGATCCGCCCTGAAGAAAAACCCCTTGCCGGGCACATACATAGCAGCATATCCTGTTATCATTTTTATCACCCAGCTTACAGGGCCTAGCAGAAAGTACAGATCATCTGTTGTGGATAATTTGTAAAAGAGCTTCAAGCAGACGAATGCGGCTGCTCCTGCTATACAGATCCGGTATTTTGAACGGTTGATCATCTTTTAAGCACCACAATCATTAAAATAACCACTGTAGCCAGCAGCGTAAACAGGATCAACAGATTTTTTGTTCTCATATCATATTCGCTTAATAATGGGAAACAGGTTTTGCAACGGCCATTGACTTCAGGGATGCAGCAACCGGTAGTATAAATTTTGCGACAGTACTGATTTCTCCGTCTGTTCTGTTTTCAGGCGGCTCAGCTCATCAGCAGAGATCAGTTGATGCGTGTAAAGCAGCTGCTTGTTATACGGGAGGCTATAAATATAGCTTTTATCCAATGCGCTTGCATGGCTGAGATTGTACCGGGTTACAATCCAGCTCCAGTTAACAGCTGCTCCAATGATCAGTGTGCCATAGGTGGCCCATGCCATCCGGTTGACAAGGTATATATTGGTATTCTGGTTGCGGATTTTTAGTGTGGTATATATAAGCCCCGTTGCAGATAATAGAAGAAACAGGTACACGCCCACCCGCTTAAACGTAAGGCCATAGGACCCGATGTA
>DASVMC010000377.1:0-2393 GCA_036384555.1 Niabella sp.
GATCACATATCTTACAAGATCGTTCGGAAATACATTCCTGATCATAGCCTTGTTTGCAACTGCATTTACAGCATTAGGAATCCTTTACTACACCTTACCCAAGCGGAAACTTGTTATACACAGGCGGTATATTCTTAATCAGGCAAGGCAGCAGCAAAAACTTGCAAATGCCGCTCATTCTAAGGTGATCAATATTCAAACGAAAGAAGCTGTTCAGGAACAGGCGCATTAAAATTATTATTTCTTCAATTATTCTGCTGCAGGCTCGTTGTTTCAAATGCATTTATTAGATTTGCAATCTTTAAATTGTTGATTTTATGCAGGAACAAGTTAGTAAGTTGATTGATGCTTCAGAAGAGAATATGAAGAAAGCGCTGAACCATTTAGAGTCGGAACTGGGTAAAATCCGCGCCGGAAAAGCAACTCCCCAGATATTAGACGGAATTACTGTTGACTATTATGGTTCTCCAATGCCCATTAACCAGGTTGGGAACATTACCGTAATGGATGCAAGAACCATTAATATACAGCCCTGGGAAAAAAATATGCTGCAGCCTATAGAAAGAGCGATTATTGCAGCTAATATCGGCATCAATCCCCAGAGCGACGGAGTGAATATCCGTTTATTCCTGCCACCGCTGACAGAGGAAAGAAGGAGAGAGCTGGCTAAAAAAAGCTATGCTGAAGGAGAGAATTCAAAAATAGTGATCAGAGGCGCCCGCCGCGATGTGATAGAAGGTATCAAAAAACTACAGAAGGAAGGATTAAGCGAAGATGGCGTAAAGGACGCCGAAGCCATTGTGCAACAACTTACTGATAAGTATATTAGTATTGTAGATAAGCACCTGGCAACAAAAGAGAAGGAAATAATGGCCATTTAAAAGATACAGCTGAGTGGTATATTATTTGCTTTTAGCAGCCCCCGGAACCTGTTCGTTCGTACCTAAATTGTATATTAATATAAAACTTAAAAACAAATCACATGGGAATGCTAAAAGAATTCAGAGAATTTGCCTTTAAAGGTAATGTAATTGACCTGGCTGTGGGTGTCATCATTGGTGCCGCCTTTGGTAAAATTGTATCCTCCCTGGTTGAGGACGTTATTACGCCACTTTTACTGAACCCCGCTTTGAAAACGGTTGGTGCTGAGAATATTGCCCAGCTCTCCTGGAATGGAGTAAAGTATGGGAATTTCCTTTCAGCGGTAATCAGCTTTTTGTGTATTGCATTTGTGTTATTCCTGATCATAAAAGGTGCTAATAAACTGAAGAAAGATGAGGTAGCTGCTCCTGCCGGCCCGTCATCTACTGATCAATTGCTGATGGAAATACGCGATGAACTGAAAAAGCAATAAAAATCTACCCAAATTATTCACAAAACGCCCGGCAATTGCCGGGCGTTTTTTAGTGTCAGGGCCTTATTTGTTACATTTGTATTCTTTCGGTATTAAACAACAGGCAGTGAGTAATACAACATACCAGATAAAACTTTCCCAATTTGAAGGTCCCTTTGACCTCCTGCTTTTCTTTATTGAAAGAGATGAGCTGGATATCTATAATATTCCAATCACCCAGATCACCAATGATTTCCTGGCCTATATAAAAGAACAGGAGTCGCTGAATATTGAATTATCAAGTGAGTTCATTCTTTTTATCTCTACTTTGATGCGGATCAAAGCAAAAATGCTCATTCCCCGGAAGGAGGTAGACGCACAGGGAAATGAAATAGATCCGAGGGAAGAATTGGTAAACAAGATCCTTGAATATAAACGTTTTAAAGAAGCTTCTGCCCAGCTGGCAGAAATGGAGGCGCTTCGGATGCTTATGGTAAAACGGGGAAATATTCATAAGGAACTGGTGACGATTGGCGAGGAAGCCGGTGAAGGCACAGAGATACACGCAATCACCCTGTTTAAGCTGATGAAGGCCTTTGAAAAGGCTATGCAGCGCTACTCCGACCGGATAAATACACCGGTTCATACAGTTGTGCGTTATAACTATACGATGGAGAACAGCCGGGCGAAAGTGATGGAAGAGGCGCAGCAATCGAAAACACTTTCTTTTGAAAAACTGTTTGATTATGCAGAGACCCGGGTGCACGCTATTTTTCTGTTTTTATCTGTCTTAGAACTGGTTCAGCAAAGTTTTTTGAAGATCATGATTGGCGATGGCAAGAATAATTTTATTCTGGAATATATTGAGCCGGATGACCGGGAAGATTCCCGGACAACGATTGAATCTACATTCTCTTAACCATAAAATAAAAACGCATGAAACGTTTTGCAACAGCCAACTGGCAGGGAACAGGAAAAGAAGGTGTTGGTAAAACCACAACACAGTCTGGTGTTTTAAAAGATACCAATTATTCCTATAAAACAAGATTTGAGGAAGGGA
>DASVMC010000378.1:0-4562 GCA_036384555.1 Niabella sp.
GCTCTCCTCTCAGATCATTGCGGCAGCGTTTAAGCAGCTGGGAATCCAGGTGCAATGGAAAGATGCCCGTGAATTCATTTTTACGAACAGCGATTTTACCGCCGCTGAAGTAAATATAGAGCAGACCGAAAAAGAAATCCGGAAGTATTTTAAAGAAAACAAAAGCAATGTTTTTGTAGTGCCCGGATTTATAGGGGCTGATGCGAACGGCGTTACCACCACCCTGGGAAGAGGAGGCTCTGATTATACGGCGGCGCTGATTGCAGCAGCAATGGATGCCGCTTCTTTGCAGGTATGGAAAGATGTGAATGGTATGATGACCGCCGATCCCCGGATGGCGCCTAATGCAAAGGTTATTGAGCATATTTCTTACAGTGAAGCCATGGAGCTTTCTCATTTTGGTGCTAAAGTGCTTTACCCGCCTACTATTCAGCCGGTGATGAGCAAGAATATACCGTTGTATATAAAAAATACGTTTGCACCGGAAATGCCCGGAACGATTGTGGGAGGGAAATTAAAAGAAGTGCAGATAATCCGGGAACATATTGTAAGTGGTATATCCAGCGTAAATAATATTGCACTCATAAGTCTTGAAGGGAGCGGAATGATCGGCATCCCCGGATTTTCCAAGCGGTTGTTTGAAGCATTAAGCCAGGAACGAATCAATGTGGTGCTGATCACACAAAGCTCGTCAGAACATTCTATTTGTGTGGCAATCGACCAACGTTACCTGGAAAGAGCCAGGCTGGCGGTGGACAAAGCATTTGCTGATGAAATCACCTTAAAGAAAGTGGAACCGCTAAAGGCAGAGGTGAATCTTTCTATTGTTGCATTGGTTGGAGAGCAAATGAAAAGCCTTCCCGGTGTAAGCGGCCGCATGTTTGGCGCAATGGGACGGAACGGGATCAACATCCGGGCAATAGCGCAGGGATCATCAGAAAAAAATATCAGCACTGTCATTGCTACAGACGATGTGCGTAAAGCAATTAATGTATTGCATGAAGAGTTTTTTGAAACCTCTTATAAGCAGCTTAACCTGTTTGTTATGGGGCTTGGAAATGTAGGGGCCAAGCTTATGGAACAGCTGAAGCAGCAACAGGCTTTTCTGAAACAACATTTAAAGCTGAACGTAAGCGTGGTAGGTATCAGCAACAGCCGTAAAATGCTCTTTAAAGAGCATGGTATTTCTTTAAGCGGCTGGAAGGAATCGCTGGCCGGGGGTGAACCGGCTTCGCTTTCCGATTTTACGAATGAGATCATTAAAAGAAATCTCCGCAATTCTATTTTTGTAGATGTTACCGCCAATCATGAAGTAGCAAAAGCCTATGGAAAATTATTGCAGAAGAGTATATCCGTTGTAGCGTGTAACAAAATTGCAGCTGCTGCTTCATTTGCGGAGTATAAAAAATTGAAAGAGCTGGCACATGTGTATAATGCCCGGTTCCTGTTTGAAACCAATGTGGGAGCGGCACTTCCGGTGATTGCTACGCTGAATGACTTAAGAAGAAGCGGTGATGAAATAAAAAGCATACAGGCAGTATTAAGCGGAACGCTGAATTTTGTATTTAATCACTACGATGGTACACGAAAGTTTGCCGACGTGGTAAAGCAGGCACAACAGGAAGGATATACAGAACCGGACCCGCGCCTGGATCTGGGTGGGGTGGATGTAATGCGCAAGATCCTGATCCTGTCAAGGGAATCGGGATTTGAGCTGGAGATGGAAGATATTGCCAACCGGCCTTTTATGCCTGAAGCCTGTATGAAGGGCAGCGTTGAGGAATTTTATAAATGTATGGCGGAGGAAGAAGCACATTTCAGAAAGCTGCTGGATGCAGCACATGCGGATAATAGCAAGCTGAAGTTTGTTGCGGAATTCAAAGACGGAAAAGCAACTGTTGGCCTGCAGCATATAAAGCCTGGCAACGATCTATATCACCTGTATGGGAAGGATAATATTGTGCTGTTTTATACGGCCCGTTATCCGGAGCAGCCTTTGGTCATCAAAGGCGCGGGGGCCGGGGCGGATGTAACTGCCAGTGGCGTATTTGCTGATATTATGCGTGCCGCAAACGAATAAAAAGAATCATTAAATGGAAACTGTAAAAATAAAAGCGCCGGGAACCGTTGCCAATCTTGTTTGTGGATTTGACATACTGGGACTGGCGTTAAACGAGCCCTGCGATATTATGGAATTCCGGTTGTTAGACGAACCCAGAGTGGTGATCCATAACCGGGATGCATTTGATCTGCCAACCAATCCTGAGCAAAATGTAGCAGGCGTTGTATTGCTGGCGGCTATTGAAAAAGCGGGTGGTAGCGTGGGGTTTGAAGTGACGATCGAAAAACACATAAAACCGGGTAGCGGGCTGGGCTCCAGCGCAGCCAGCGCTGCAGGCGCAGCGGTGGGCGCTAATCGATTACTGGGCAACCGTTTTTCGACGGATGAGCTGATCCAGCTGGCAATGATCGGGGAAAAGCTGGCCACGGGAGTAAAACACGCTGATAATATTACTCCCTGTATTCTGGGTGGTGTTACGTTGATCCGGTCGATTCATCCTATTGATATTGTTCCGCTGGCGGCTCCCGATTTATATGTAACGGTTGTACATCCCCAGATAGAAGTACGTACGGCTGATGCCCGCCAGATCCTTAAACAGCAGGTATACCTGAAAGATGCGATCAGGCAATGGGGAAATATTGCAGGGCTGGTTGCCGGATTTATGCGGAATGATAAAGCATTGATAGGTCGTTCCCTTGAGGATGTGATCATTGAGCCGGTCAGGAGTATTTTAATTCCGGGCTTTGATGTCATTAAGAGCCGGTGTAAAGAGGCAGGTGCCTTAGGTGGCGGTATTTCCGGCTCAGGCCCGTCTATTTTTATGCTGAGTGAAACGGCTGCCATTGCAAAAGAGGTCGGCGCAGTGATGCAGGCGGTTTACGAGGAAATAGGTATCGAAAATTATGTGTATGTAACAACGATCAATAACGACGGGGTACAGGTAGTTGAATAGTAAGTAGGAACATCAGTTATCAGTTATCAGTTATCAGTCATCAGATGCTTAGCTGAGATCTCAATTCTCAAATCTCAATTCTCAAATCAGCATGAATTATTACAGTCTGAATCATAAAGCACCAGTTGTAGACTTTAAAGAAGCTGCTGTACGGGGGCAAGCGCCGGATAAAGGATTATACTTTCCGGCGCAGTTACCACAGCTGGAGCGCGCGCTGCTGCAAAATATCGCATCCCTGCCGGAAGCAGAGATTGCATTCCGTGTTATTAAGCCCTATACAGGAGACACGATACCCGATGAGGTCCTTTTCCGGATCGTTTCAGAAACAGTGAACTTCCCGTTCCCTTTAGTACCGGTTACAGAAAACATAGCATCACTTGAGCTGTTTCATGGTCCCACACTTGCATTTAAAGATGTAGGCGCACGCTTTATGAGCCGGTGCCTGGGGTATTTTTTAAAAGACGAAAAAAAGAAAGTGACCGTTTTGGTGGCCACGTCCGGTGATACGGGTGGAGCGGTTGCCAGCGGGTTCTATGATGTTGAAGGAGTGGAAGTGATTATTCTTTACCCGAAGGGAAGGGTTAGCCCGGTACAGGAGCAGCAATTAACGGCTTTGGGAAAAAATATTACAGCACTGGAAGTGGACGGCAGCTTTGATGATTGCCAAAGTCTTGTAAAACGGGCTTTTATGGATGCTCTTATTAATGAGCAATTATTGCTGACCTCTGCCAACTCTATTAACGTGGCCCGCTGGCTGCCGCAGCAATTCTATTATTTCTTTGCTTACAAACAATGGAACGATAAAAATAATTCCCCGGTGGTGACGGTACCCAGTGGGAATTTTGGTAATATCTGCGCTGGTCTGTTAGCCAGGGCAACAGGCTTGCCGCTTGGACATTTTATTGCGGCCTGTAATGTGAATGATGTTGTACCTGAGTTTCTGAAAACAGGATCCTGGCAACCTAAGAAGGCTTTGGCCACACTTTCCAATGCAATGGATGTGGGTGACCCCAGTAATTTTGTGCGCATTTTGCAATTGTTTGACCAGCAGCTTCCGCAATTGAAAGAAAATCTGTCTGCTGAAAAAGTTTCAGATGCGGAAACACTTAGCACTATAAAAGAAGTGTTTGCAAAAACAGGCTATCTGCTGGATCCCCACGGGGCAGTGGCTTATCATGCCCTGGAGCATTATTTAACAGAACATCCGGATCTAAAAGGGTTTATTCTGGAAACGGCTCATCCTGTGAAGTTCCCGGATGCAGTAAAACAAGCCACGGGGACGGAAGTCGCAATTCCGGCTTCATTAAATGAACTGATGCAGCAGCCGAAAAAAGCAATAGCATTGCAGCCGGACTTTGGAGCATTTAAAGAATACCTCTTAAATAGCTGACACGGATCAGCGCTTAAAAGTTATACAGCAGCAGAAAACAGTTTTTAAGAATCAGATAAGAAAAGTACAGGACTATGATCATCGATACGCATATACATATCTGGGATTTGAACCGATCATCTTATTCCTGGCTGGCTGGTGCGCCGGAATTGTTAAAA
>DASVMC010000379.1:0-4603 GCA_036384555.1 Niabella sp.
TTTATTTTGCAGGAGCCGTTCTTGTTTACAGGAACCTTAAGGGAAAATATTTTATATGGCAACCCGGAGCTGAGCCGGATGGATAATGACCAACTGTTAAAAGCCATTACCGATGCCGGTTTGGACGACCTGCTTGCGCGGTTTGATAAGGGCCTGGATACGCCGTTAAATGCATCGGCGGATACGGTAAGCCTGGGTCAGAAACAACTGATCGCCTTTATACGTGCGGTACTGCGTAATCCAAAGGTGATGATCCTGGATGAAGCAACGGCCAATATAGATACGGTTACGGAAAAGCTGCTGGAAGATATTTTAAAGCGGCTGCCAAAAGAAACCACGCTGATCATCATTGCCCACCGCTTAAACACTATTGAAAATGCAGACGAGATCTTTTTTGTAAATGCAGGGGAAGTAATACCCGCGGGCACGCTGGATCATGCCATGGACATGCTGCTGAACCAGAAAATGGCGAGTTAGCAGTTTTATAACCGCTTCGCCGGAAAAGATAACTTTCAGCCGTCACCCTGAGCGGATGCTGCTGAAGGAAGGAACCGACAGTTTTCTTAACCTGTAAGAAATTTTCCGGCGGCGCTCGAAGTGACGGGAGGAGGTGCTCCCGGATCCGATGGCGGTATGACGAAAAGAAAAAGTACGCTCATCCGGTCGGGTCCGCCACAAGCGGGCGGAGAGCTCTCTTCGTTAGAGAAGCTCAATTACGTTACACTTCGCTTGACATGGCGATAAGAATGGAATACCACTTCCACCTACATGGCACCCGGCATCCAACAGGATAACACTCTTTGGGTGCAAGCTTGTTTTTAATTATGATAAGTAGACTGAATGAATTTTGCCACCTTATCGTGCAGCTCTTTAAGAGATTCCTTATGCAGGTATACCATATGTCCGGATTTGTACTGCGCGTACTGAATGTTCTTCTGTAATTCAGCCGGCATGGGCAAATGCTGCATTTCATAAATGCCTTCAAAATAGGGAGTGCCCAGGTCAAAATATCCCGCGTTCAGCATTACCTTCAGGTCCGGATCATAGATCATGGCGTGTGCAAGGTCATTCATTACATTGGGAAAGCCTACAAATCCCCTTCTTTTAAAATCCCAGGGATGCACATTCCCAAAAGTTTTGTAATCCAGGTCTTTCCCGAAATTTAAAGTGGTGCGCATGTAGTTGTTAAAAGTAGCGGTAAAAGGCGCATCAATATAAGCGTCCATAGGATCATATTCCGCATATTCGCTCAACGGATCAATTGCCTTACCGGAAAAACGGGAGTCCAGGCGGCCGGTAATATTAGAACTGTCACCCAATAAGGTTTGTTCAAATTGAGGACCGATGATCCGGAGATTGGCCTTTTTAATATAATCGACCGGCAATCCTGTATAATTATGTAATTTTTCGGCCATTGTATTAAAAGAAGCTGCATCCAGTGCTGCGCCTTTATTTAAGGCAACTGCATAATCATTCAGCGCAAATTGCTCTACTTCTCTTAAAAAGGGTTCCAACTCTGCGGGTTGGTTGGGTATTTTATGATGGTACCAGGCTGTGGCAGCAAAAGAAGGCAACACTAGCTGGAAAGGTAGTCCGTCACCCGGGTTCTGGGAAGTGGTTTCTGTCATTAACCCGTATGTGAGTAACTGGGAAAGCAGAATGACCCCGTTTAGCCCTACCCCTCTTTCCAGGAGCAGGTTAGATACTACTGCAGAACGGAAGGTGCCATAGCTTTCACCGAATAAATACTTTGGCGAATTCCAGCGATTGTTTTCGGTAATGAATTTCTGGATAAAATCAGTAAAAGCAGCACCATCCTGGTCGATCCCGAAGAAGTCTTTTGGTGTGCCGGCACCGCCCATTTCTTTTGTAATGACTTTTCCGAAGCCGGTGCCCGGGGCGTCAATAAACACAAGGTCGCTTACATCCAAAAGGCTGTAGTCATTATTAACCGTGCGGAAGGGGGCTTTGGTGCGGCCCTGCTCATTCAGGTATACTTTTTGCGGCCCCCAGGCCCCCATATGCAGCCATATTGTGGCACTGCCGGGTCCGCCATTATAGATAAACGTGATGGGCCGTTGCGATTTATCTTTTTCGTCTGCTTTATAATAATAAGTATAAGACATGCTGATGGTAGGCTGATCATCCGCATTTTTTAAAACCAATAAGCCGGCGACCGCTTTATAACTGATGGCTTTTCCTTCTACGGTTACTGTGCCGGATGTTTCTGACTTTTGCGATTTTTTATAGTCAAAAGCAGCCGGCTTTTCGGTAGTTTCAGGTTTATGGGCAGCTGTGTCTTTTTTATTCTGGGCCTGCAGGTTCATCAATAAACCCAGGGCCAGCAGGCCTGTCAGCAATTTTTTCATGCAACAAAAAGTTTAAATGAATAAAATCATCATTGTTTAAACAAATATAAAAGAACCGCGCCATATGTCCTGTAATAATGGTATAAATGGCAAAAAACCGGCTGCGATCTGTTTATTCAGGTATTGCCAAAACGCTCCTTTTAAAGGCCGGAGATGATCTGTTGTCAGTGAGGATAATCGTTATTGCATGAATGTTTTCAGGTATATAGTAAATAAAAGCGATAAGAGAATTGCAGAGGCCCGCAGGATGTTTTTAACTGTTGCATTATGAATGGCAGAGTGGGGAATAGCAGGCAATGATTTAAAAAAGAATTGCTTTAATCTTTTATAGTCGGTAAGCAGAAGATAGCTAATACCCAGTGTCAGCAAAACAGATTGTGTAAGGGCGCCTGCATTCATATGATAGCAGATATTGATCAGGGTAAGGTTAAGCATAAATGCGAATAATCCAAAAGCAGCCGCCAGCAGGGTTCTGCGAAATAACAGGCCGTAAGCTCCAACAATCTGAATGATGGCCAAAAGCGTTCCAAAGGAATGGGAATAGCCGAAGTAAAACCAGGTAAGCCATTCGCCGGATTGCTGATCCATTGGTTTACCGGCAATGGCTGCCGGCACAATAAACTGGAGACCCAGCAGCTTTTTCCAGCCAAAGCCGGCCAGGTTAAAAGCAATGGTATAACGTATAATGGCAATCAGCCAGCCATAGATCTTTTGAGAATTGATCAGGTTCCTCTGTTTCCGGTAGTGCCAGATAAAAGGACAAATGAACGCTGCAAGCAGGCAGGCTCCTGCTAAGAAAAACACAACTGCAGGTGGAAACCACGGCAATGTGCCGCTGTTGCCTAAAGCCAATAGCAGAGCAACTGTTGTAAGGGCTGCTATGATACAGGTGATGCTTTTCCCGGCCAGCGAATTTTCTTTCATATTGCAATTTTTAATAAGAAGCAATACCCCGAAAATTCCATAAAATAAACAAAGAACAGTTCGACTATTATTAAACGATCAATGGGTAAATTTCCCTTGTGCTAAAACAACCGCATCTGCTCCGGCTCTGGCTGTTTGTTTTGTACCGTTTCTGTTAAAGCGGCGGGTATTTCTTTTACAAACCTCGACAGGGTTTTTGTTTCCTCTTCTTTGAAGCCTTTGCGTTGCCGGGCATTGGTGATGAACAGCTGGTCCTTTGCACGGGTAAGCGCCACATAGAAAAGCCTTCTTTCTTCTTCAATGTTTACATCTTTTCGTTGTAGCGGCGTAATGCCTTCTTCGGCACCGGCAATGAATACCACGGGAAATTCCAGCCCTTTGGAAGCATGGAACGTAAGCAGGTGCACGGCATCGGTTTTCAATCTGCCGGCATCTGTATAAGCATCCAGCAACAGCTGATCCAGGAACTGTTTTAAATCAGCGTCATACTCCTTTGCCATACCTAACAGGAACTCTTTTTGGATCAGCCCTATATCATCCAGCGTTGTATCGGGAATGAATTTTTGAAAAATAAATTTCACGGTATTTTCCACTCCCGGTTTTGTAAGATCCTGCTTATCAAAAAGCGCGGCGAAGCGTTGTTCTTCCGGATTTGCTGAAAGAAATGCCTGTTTTTCTTTTTTGTTCATTTTAAAGCCGTTGGTCAGCACACTATCCAGCGCTATAAGATCCGCGGCATCCAGATACCATTTGATCACATCTGTAATGAGGTGAAACGGATAGTCGGCAAGAAAAGAAGAGGCATCACCAAAACGTACCGGTATGCCCGATTTTTTGAAGGCGGAAACCAATACCCTTCCCACAGCACGGGTACGGAACAACACGGCAATATCTGAAAAACCATAGTGACTGTCAGCATATTTGTTACCCATAGTCAGGGTATGAAACCCGCCTACCAGTTGCTCTACTTCATTGATGATAAAAGCAGCTTCTTTATGCTCATCATTTGCGGTATATAGTTTTATTTTTTGGCCCATGTTCTTTGTTTTTAACTGTTAAGGCAGCACTCTTGTTGTTTCTTAAAGCCTGAATGGTCATTTCCTCATCGCCACTAATTTTGTCTGGCTGCGATGTGTATTATTGCTGATCACGGCGGCTGCGGCTGCTACAATAGCAGCAGCAGATCGGTAATTATGCTGCAATACCATTTCTTTTGCGCCGAAATCTTCACTAAAACGAAAAAACAACTGCACATCTGATCCGCGGAAGCCGTAAATGCTCTGATCAGGGTCGCCAATGGCAAATATATT
>DASVMC010000380.1:0-5334 GCA_036384555.1 Niabella sp.
AGGAATTTATGAAGTTTTATCTGTGTGGCTCTTGTTAAGGGTTCCCGGAAGGGAGCGGCCAGTATAACATTCTGAGGAATTGCAATGGAAGCACACCTGGGTATCAGCAGTACAGGATAATGGATCCGGTCTACTGCTTTCTGAACATTGCTCCCTAGGATCAGTGTTTCCAGATCGTCCTGGCGCTTTATTCCAATAATTACCAGGTCAATCGTTTCTTCTGCACATACCTGGTTTACTGCCTCCGGCAGCGTGTTATTAATGATCAGTGGAACCAGGGAAGTGGTGGTATGCAATTGGTGCGCAATATGCCGGTTCAGCAGTTTGAATGACTCGATGCGTGATTGTTCCAGTTGGTCTGCTTCCTGCATAGACAGGGCAAGAGAGCCGGCTTCACCGGAATCATAAATTGGAATATTTTCATAAGTATTCAACAGGAAAAGATGCTCTATGCTGAACTTGTTGGCCAGGTTGCAGGCGTAATCCACCGCATGATCGGCCACATCCGAAAAATCGGTAACAACTAAGACCCTTTTCATATCAACCGTTTTAACAACCCTAATTTACAAAAAAAATACGGTATAACAGAAAATTACCGGGCAACGATTCCGGACGCCGCCGGCCATTTATTTTGCCACAGAACAGGCTGATTGGCCATTGTTTTTGGAACCTTATGTAACAGCAGCTGGCAGACAATCCGCTTCGGATCCTTACGCTATAATTCAGGCTTTCAATACCTTTTGCCGTACATTTGCCAAAACTTCCCGGAGTATGCCGGCTTAAAATTGTGAAATTCAATTATCATCCGTTCAATCTGAAATTCAGACATCCTTTTACCATTTCAAAAGGAACAAAGACGCACCAGCCGACCCTGATCGTGGAGCTGGAACACCTGGGCATCACGGGGTATGGAGAAGCCCCCGCCATCACTTATTATAATATCACTGTGGATGATATGATTCGGGACCTGGAATCTAAAAGAGCTATGCTGGAGCGCTTTGCTTTTACCGAACCGGAGCGTTACTGGCATTTCCTGCATCATTTATTGCCGGGTAATCCTTTTCTGGTTTGTGCGCTGGATATGGCCGCCTGGGATATATGGGGTAAAATGAACGGGAAACCGCTTTATAAAATATGGAAGGGAGACCCTTCAAAAAATCCTGTTGGTGATTTTACCATCGGAATTGACACCGTTGAGAACATGGTAGCGAAATTAACAGCGTTCCCCTGGCCCATTTACAAAGTAAAGGTGGGTACGGCTGACGATATTGCCATAGTAAAAGCACTGAGGGCGGTAACGGATGTGCCTTTGAGAGTTGATGCAAACGCAGGCTGGGATCTTGAGACAGCATTAAAGCTGATCCCGCAATTAAAAGCCCTGGGAGTGGAGTATGTAGAGCAGCCGCTGGCAAAAGATAATTGGGAAGGAATGAAAGTGCTTTTCGAAAAATCGGAACTGCCTTTGTACGCGGATGAGGCGTGTGTCTTTGAGCAGGACGTGGCAAAATGTGTGGGTCACTTCCACGGCATTAATATAAAGCTTACCAAATGCAGCGGCATTACACCCGCTCTGCGCATGATAACGCATGCCCGGGAACTGGATCTGAAAATTATGGTAGGTTGTATGAATGAAAGCACGGTGGGCTCTGCAGCCATCGCGCACCTGGCTCCGTTTATCGATCACCTGGATGTAGACGGCCCGCTGCTGCTATCGGAAGATGTGGCAACGGGGCTGGGTTTTGATTATGGAAAATTAATTTATAGCAATGAACCGGGATTAGGGATTGAATATACCGGATTGTTTGAAAAGGACGCAAATTAATTTGTGATGGAAAGACGATCGTGGACCTGTCCGGTTTAAAATTGGAAATAATGTAGTGCGGGTGTGTAAAAAACAGGAACAAAGCACTCCTGTTTTAGTGATTATTTTAAACAGCTAGATTATATGAAAGTTATTTGCTTTACTGTATTTGTTTTGGCTGCTGTGTGTTCTTATGGTCAGCAACCATCATCCGCGGCCACTGATAGTCTTACCGCTGCTGCGGCCATCGATTCCTCACAGGTGATCGCCGTTCCGCAAGCCCGAGCTGAAAACGATGGAACTTCTTTTGAAAAAGCTGTTATCATTGATAAAGAATCGGAAAGCGAAGGTATTGCAGAAGAATACAAATGGGTTAAACTTCATTATACCGGTGCAAAAATGATACAGCAGGCAACAACACAGAAAGGCGGAAAGCAATATGATATATTAACTATTAAGACCACCGTTGGTAAAAAACTGGAGCTTTATTTTGATATAACACAGTTCTACGGGAAATTTTAGTTTGCTGTTAATAGCGCTTGGTAGCAAAACAGCAAACGTCAAAACAAGAAACTGAAAATGGCATATAAGAATCAACAGGAATTTATAGAGGCAATTGAAAAAGCAGGTGAGCTGGTACGTGTAAAAACGTATGTAAATCCAAAGCTGGAAATGGCAGAGATTACGGACCGGATGAGTAAGGAGCCGGGAGGGGGTAAGGCGATCCTCTTTGAAAATACAGGTTATGAATTTCCTGTTTTAATGAATGCGTATGGTAGCGAAAAGCGGATGTGTCTTGCCTTAGGTGTCAACCGGCTGGATGATGTAGCAAAAGATATCTCGGATCTGTTCAAATTACTTTCGGCTCCCAAAGAGGGCATTATTGATAAACTGAAATTACTTCCCAAATTGAGCGAGTTCGCTTCCTGGATGCCAAAGGTCAAAAAAGGAAGAGGCGCTTGTCAGGAAGTGATTCATACCGAAAAGCCGGATATTACGAAGCTGCCTGTAATTACCTGCTGGCCGCAGGATGGAGGACCTTTTATTACGCTGCCTGTTATTAATACAAAAGATCCTCTTACGCAGGTACGCAATGTGGGTATGTACCGTATGCAGGTATTTGGTCCGCAACTGACCGCTATGCACTGGCATAAGCATAAAGTATCTGCAAAGCATTTTAATGAATATAAAAAACTGAATAAGAGAATGCCGGTTGCTGTAGCGTTGGGTGGTGATCCGGCCTATGCCTATTCGGCAACGGCTCCATTGCCGGAAAATGTGGATGAATATATGTTGGCAGGGTTTCTCCGGAAAAAGAAAGTGGAACTGGTAAAATGCATTACACAGCCGGAGATTGAAGTACCCGCTGATGCTGATTTTGTTATTGAAGGGTATGTAGATCCCAACGATGAAATGCTTTGGGAAGGGCCTTTTGGCGATCATACGGGATATTATTCGCTGCCCGATTGGTATCCGAAATTTCACATTACGGCGATTACCCATAAACAGCACCCGGTATATCCGGCAACTATCGTTGGCATTCCGCCGCAGGAAGATGCCTGGCTGGGCAAAGCGACAGAACGCATTTTTCTGGCGCCGATCAAAATGACGCTGGTGCCGGAAATTGAAGATATGGAAATGCCGGTGGAAGGAGTGTTCCACAATCTGGTACTCACAAAGATCCAAAAAGAATATGCAGGACAGGGACAAAAAGTGATGAATGCTATGTGGGGCGCGGGTCAGATGATGTTTAATAAAATACTGGTACTGACCTCACAGACTAAAGATGAAAAACAGATCCCGCTGAATGATTATAAAGCTTGTGCCCGGGAGGTATTTAAGAACCTGAACCCTGCAACAGATGTCTGTTTCAGTCAGGGCCCAATGGATGTGCTGGACCACAGCTGCAGCAAAATGGGGTTTGGAGGGAAGATGTGTATTGATGGCACGTTGAAGTTTGAAGAAGAGACGCAGGATAATTATTATTATGAACAAACCGCCGGGGAACAGGATTGGACAGCCCTTATCCGGGAACGGTTTGCTGAAGTAAATGGAATCAATGATCATTTAATAAAAGAGGGAATTCCTGTGTTGCTGCTTTCCGTTCAAAAGAACCGTAAGGGGCATATCCGGGAATTGCAGGAGCAAATTGCCCTGCTGCCGGGGATGGAGCAGGTGAAAATGATCCTGTATGTTGAACATACCGTACCTGTAAATGACCTTGCGCTTACCTTGTGGCGTTTTTGTAATAACCTGGATCCTGTAAGAGACCGCATCTTATCGCCTACTTTAAAGGAAGGGTATTCTTGTTTGGGACTAGACGGTACCATTAAAACAAAAGAACTGGATAATTTCCAGCGTGACTGGCCCAATATTATTGTGGCAGATGATGCCACTATAAAAAGTGTGGATGAAAAATGGACCTCTCTGCAGATAGGGAAATTCATTCCTTCTCCTTCTTTAAGGTATAAAGATCAGTTATACGGGCAAAATGCGGTGGCTGCTGTTTAATGGATGTAGCAGCTGCAACAGCTTATAAAAGGATCTGTTTTCCCTGTACCGGAAAGAGAAAACGTATTTTCAGCGGGTTGTTTTTCAAAAGCTGCTCCTTAATAGCCGCTTCATGGTTGCCCTCTGGTTTTATATGAGTAATAATGACCGGTACCCGGCTGATCATTCCCGGTTGACAGAATGTATTTAATAATGCGAGCTCTTTCTTTAATAATTTCGGGGTTAGGTGACCAAATAATGCCTGATCCGGTTGTTCATTAGGAAAAGAAGTTTCGATCAGGATCCCTTTTAATTGCCGTTTGTTGATCAATGGGGCAATATGCTGCCAGAGCTGTTCCAGGCGGTTGGTCTTTTCAATGAGATCGCTTCCCGTATCACCCAGGTATACTACATAGTCGTTGCCATGACGGATCAGGAAGGCTGTGCTTACATAAGGATTTACATGACTCAGCTGAAAGGCTGTTACAGACATGTCCGTATTGAATAAAGGCACTTCTTTTACAGTATCCAGTTGCTCAAATGTATATTTATTCAAACGGGGAACTTCTCCTTCATTGGTGAAATTTGCCCAGCTTTTCCAGGAAAAATAGTTATCGGTCAGGATGGCTTCCACGGCTGGCAGCGCATAAATGTATTTAGAAGAATCATCCGGACTATTTAATATCATGCCGGCTAAATGGTCAAGATGCCCATGAGAGATAAGATATCCTTTTATATTGCGGCGGAGTACCTGTAAATCGGTTTGCCCGGGAAATAATTTGTTTTCGATCGCTTTCCGGATTCCGGACCGGACAGTACCTGCATCCAAACAAACGTAACGGGACGAATGGACGGGTGCGATCATATAACTGGAAAGATTGCTTTCAATACCGCCACCAAAAACGCCCAGTGGAATAATTTTAAAAACAGGTTGTTGACTATGACAGATAAAATGACTGGTCAAAAGTAACAGAAGAAAGTAAAAAAAACGCATAGTGCTTATTGTTACAAACGTGGAAGAGACTGCAAATTTAAACGAAATA
>DASVMC010000381.1:0-2786 GCA_036384555.1 Niabella sp.
AACCGGGCGAAGTACATGCCATTATGGGACCCAACGGTTCCGGAAAAAGTACCCTGGCCTCTGTACTGGCAGGTAAAGAAGAATATGAAGTAACAAACGGGACCGTTATTTTTGAAGACAAAGAGCTGCTGGAACTGGCCCCAGAAGAAAGAGCCGGTGAAGGCATCTTCCTCAGCTTCCAATATCCGGTGGAAATTCCGGGTTTAAGCACTACAAATTTTATGAAAACTGCGGTAAACGAAATCCGTAAATACCGTGGACAAGAGGAGCTCGACGCTGTTTCTTTCCTGAAAAAGATGAAAGAGAAAATGGCACTGGTAGAGATCGACCAATCCATGCTGAGCCGCTCACTGAATGAAGGTTTTTCCGGTGGTGAGAAGAAAAGAAATGAAATCTTTCAGATGGCCATGCTGGAGCCCAAACTGGCGATCCTGGATGAAACAGATTCAGGGCTGGATATTGATGCCATCCGCATTGTTGCAAACGGCGTCAATAAACTGCGCACTCCTGAAAACAGTGTATTGGTGATCACCCACTACCAGCGTTTACTGGATTATATTGTTCCTGATTTTGTTCATGTTCTGTATAACGGCCGCATTGTGAAATCGGGTACAAAAGAACTGGCATATGAGCTGGAAGAAAAGGGATATGATTTTATTAAAAGTGAAGTAGCATAATTTGCAATGTCACCCTGAGCCTGACGAAGGGTGTCTAATGAACGTTATGGTTCGTCAAGCTCACCATGACAGATAAAATTTGAGTTAATGGATACAATAACATATTTTAAAGAACGCTTTAAACAGTTGCAGGGAAATGCCACCGATTCCCGGCTCCGGGCCCTGCGTGATGAAGCGTTTACAGAATTTGCACAAACCGGTATTCCCACCATAAAACATGAAGAGTGGAAATATACCCGCATCAACGACTTTTTTAATAAGGACTATCATTTTACAACGGATCTCAGCGAGCAGGAGTTTAAACCAACAGACCTTCAGCCGTTTTTATTACCCGGACATGAAAATGCCAATAGTATTATTTTTATAAACGGCCTTTACCACCCGGAACATTCTGTGCTGCGCTCCGAAGAACTGGAGATCATTTCTTTGGAAGAAGCGGCGCATAATGAATACGCAACCGTTGTTGCTACGCACCTGGGCCACAGTGCCGACTATCACAAAGACGGTATCAACGCATTGAACACAGCCTTTATTCAGGAAGGAGTATTCGTTCATATTCAAAAAGGAAAAACAGTCAACCACCCGGTATATATCTACAATATAACGGATGCCCGTAAGGGTAATATTTTTGCGCAGCCGCGTGCATTGGTGCATATCGGTGCCAATGCCCAGGTTGAAATGCTGGAAACGTTCGCCACCATCGGAGCTGATGAAAGTTTCACCAACCAGGTTTTTGAGATTGCGGTGGAAGAAGGCGCTGTGCTCAATTTATGCAAGATACAGAATGATGCCTCCCACACGACCATCGTCAGCACTACCCATGTACACCAGGTAGGTAAAAGCGTGGCCAACGTGGTCACAATTTCCTTGAACGGCGGTCTGATCCGTAATAACCTGAATATGGTCATGTCTGCTCCTTACTGCGAATCCAATCTTTCAGGGTTGTACCTGCAGAACGGTACTACCCATGTAGATAATCACACAGTGGTAGATAACCGCCAGCCCAACTGCCTCAGTTACGAGTTGTACAAAGGGATCCTGGATGATTCCTCCACCGGTGTCTTCAACGGGAAAATATTCGTACAGCAGATTGCGCAAAAAACAAATGCGTACCAAACCAACCGGAACGTTCTCTTATCCGAAAATGCATCGGTAAATACCAAGCCGCAGCTGGAAATTTTTGCAGATGATGTAAAATGCTCACACGGCTGCACAGTAGGACGCCTGGATGAAGAAGCATTATTCTACATGAAATCCCGGGGCATTCCGGATGCAGCAGCCCGCTCCTTGTTGCTACGCGGTTTTGCATTGGATATTCTGGAGAAGATCCATGCTGAGCCCGTGCGGGAATACGTAGACGTATTGGTAAACAAACGACTGAACATCCGCTAAATGGCAGAGATAGTGTTCAGCTTTTTTAACCGGCTGCCTGTGCAGCCGCAGAAATAATGAATGATGATAACAGCAGCAGCGCATCAAATACTGGATATAACAGCCATCCGAAAAGATTTTCCGATCCTCAGCCGGACCGTAAAAGGCCATCCATTGGTTTATTTTGACAATGCGGCCACTTCTCAAAAACCGCAGGCCGTTATTGATGCGCTGGTGCATTATTATACGGAACTGAACGCTAATGTACACAGGGGCATCCACACCTTGGCGGAAGAGGCTACAGCGGCCTTTGAGGCCACCCGTGATGCGGTACAGCAATTCATCAACGCCCGGCATCGCGAAGAAATCATTTACACAAAAGGTACTACTGAAAGCATCAATCTGGTTGCCTATACCTGGGGAAGGAAGACCCTTGAAGAAGGAGATGAAGTCCTTATTTCAGGCATGGAGCACCATTCCAATATTGTACCCTGGCAGATCGTATGTGAAGAAAAGAAAGCACGGTTGAAAGTCATTCCGGTGAAAGATAACGGAGAACTGGATATGGACGCTTTCGGGGAATTGCTTACTGACAGCACCAAGATCGTTTCCATAGTACATATCTCCAATGCCCTGGGCACTATTAATCCTGTTAAGGCAATCATTACAGCAGCTCATCAAAAAGGCGCCACTGTGCTGATTGACGGGGCACAATCATCGCTGCATCTTGATATTGAT
>DASVMC010000382.1:0-12125 GCA_036384555.1 Niabella sp.
AATATTACCGGCATTGTCAGTTTGAACAATGCGCTGACACCAGCGGTCCCTGATGATGCGGTAGTAAATGCAGACGGTAAGTACTATATTTTTATGGTTACGGATAAAGAGCCCGAAGCACATCAGGACGAAAAGAAGGGCAGCTATAAAGAAAAACCGGCAAAGATCAGGAACTTTGAAAAAATAGAGATCGTTAAAGGTGTATCTGATATGGGCTATACGGCTATTACCCCTGTGAGTACGTTGCCCAAAACGGCAGAGATCGTAACAAAGGGCGCATTTTTCATTAATGCCAAATTGTCCAATACGGGAGAGCACGATCATTAATTTTTTAAAACAAGCACCATGGAAAAAACAAGAATCAACCTCGACATGCTCCTGCCTGAGATCCCTAACGAACGGGATGCATGCGTGGCAAGGATCATCAATGCCCTTCAGTACAAAAGAGGTATTGATAAAATCCATATCCTTCCGGAGGAAGAAAATAAAAAGGCACAGCTTTGTTTTCATTATGATCCTTCTGCAATTGCACTGAATGAGGTTGAACAAATAGCAAAAAAAGCAGGCGCGGACCTTACAGAACATTATGGGCACTTACTCATTGAAACCACAGGCATTCGCCATCCACGTCATGCAAGAATTATAGAGGCCGCTCTCAAAAAGCAAAAGGGAATGCTGACTGCTTCCGTATCCGGTACGGGTCTCATACAGCTGGAGTACAACAAAGAAGCAATCACCGCGGAAAGCATTCTCCGGCAGATCAAAAAAGAAGGGTTAGGCATTAGTGCTATTACCGATTTTCATACCCGGGAGCAGCCCCCTCAGAAAGAGGCGCAAACGCACGCTGATCATCATCATGAAGCCGGAGAACAGGGACATACACACGGAGGTGTTTTTGGAGAAAAGACAGAGCTCTTCTTTGCCCTCATTTGCGGCATTTTGTTAGGCATTGGATTTGGCCTGTCTTTCGTTAATGGTATTGCTCCTGCTGTTTCAACAGGCTTTTATATTGCTGCCTGCTTTTTTGGAGGGTTTTACACGACCAAAGAAGCCATCGAAGGCATCAGCAAAGGGGCTTTTGAAATTGACTTCCTCATGCTTGTTGCTGCAGTTGGTGCAGCAGCACTGGGGCAATGGGCAGAGGGCTCTTTATTGCTCTTCCTGTTCAGCCTCGGGCATTCCCTGGAACACTATGCAATGGAAAAAGCAAAAAGATCTATCGCAGCGCTGGCTGCCTTAACCCCAAAAACGGCATTGCTCAAAACGGGGCAGGCACTAAAGGAGGTGGCCATTGAAACCTTACAGCAAGGCGATATTATTGTTGTAAAACCCAATTCAAAAATTGCCGCTGATGGTATAGTCGTAACCGGCAGCAGCAGTGTTAACCAGGCTCCCATTACCGGAGAAAGCATTCCGGCAGATAAGATACCTGTCGAAGATACCGGCAGCAGCTGGGAAAACAGCAATCACCTCGATACTAAATACAAGGTATTTGCCGGCTCTGTAAACGGTGCCGGAAACCTGGAGATCAAAGTAACCAAAGTAGCAGCAGACAGTACCATTGCACGGCTGGTAAAACTGGTCAACAAGGCGCAAACGCAAAAGTCGCCCACTCAAAACTTTACTGATAAACTGGAAAAATATTATGTGCCCTCTGTGCTCGTTCTGGTAGGCCTGTTATTACTTGCCTTCCTGGTCATAGACGAACCATTCAGCAGCAGCTTTTACCGGGCAATGGCCGTATTGGTCGCAGCCAGTCCCTGTGCATTAGCGATATCAACACCAAGTGCTGTATTGAGCGGCGTGGCCAGGGCAGCAAAAGGCGGCGTATTAATCAAAGGCGGCCGGCCTTTGGAAGAGCTGGGGGCCCTCTCCGCTATTGCTTTTGATAAAACCGGAACGCTCACCGCAGGAAAGCCAAAGCTCACCGGCGTTTATCCGATCGGTGAAATGACAGAAGAACAATTGCTGGAAACCGTAATTGCTGTAGAAAAGCTCAGTGACCATCCTTTGGCTGCCGCTATCGTAAAAGGAGGTACAGAACGGTTAAAAAGAGAAGTAGCCGCGGCAGCAAATGTAACTGCGCTTCAGGGCCGGGGCGTTAAAGCCGATTATAACGGCGCTACCATTTATATAGGCAATACGGCGTTATTTACAGAAAACAACACCTCATTGCCTGAAACGCTGCAAACGAAAGTAGAAAGCCTGGAACAACAGGGGAATACCACGATGCTGGTTCAGCAAAATGATCAATACATCGGCATCATTACACTTATGGATGTTGCCCGGGCGGACGCCAAAGAAACGCTGTCCCGGCTGACAAAAACCGGCATCCGTAAAATGATTATGCTGACCGGCGATAATCAAAAGGTAGCAGCAGCCATCGCAAAAGAAATTGGCATTACCGAGGCCTGGGGCAACCTGCTGCCCGAGCAAAAAGTAGCTGCTATTGAAAAACTACGTACCAGCGAACAAAAAGTAGCAATGGTAGGCGATGGTGTAAATGATGCCCCTGCAATGGCAAAAAGTACCGTGGGCATCGCTATGGGTGCCGCCGGTAGTGACGTAGCACTGGAGACAGCAGATATTGCCCTGATGGCCGATCAATTAAGTACGCTTCCTTTTGCTATCGGCTTAAGTAAAAAAGCAAGCACCATCATCCGGCAAAACCTGATCATCAGTCTGGGTATGGTGGTGGTTTTGATCCCATTAACCATTCTGGGTATTGCAAATATAGGTCCGGCGGTAATTGGCCACGAAGGCTCAACGCTGGTCGTGGTATTTAATGCATTACGGCTGCTGGGTTATAAAAAATAAAAAGAATAATGTATGCATTTACCGCCGCCGTGAGGGCAGCATGAAAGGACCGTCTGCTGACTCATCCGTTATATCCTTCAGCAATTTTAAACCCTGCTCATTGGGGTCATCAGGAAATAAGACCTGCTATTTCTTTGGTACCGGCTGATGCATCATCAGCTGTTCTATTTCCGCCCTTACTTTTTCCACCGGCAGGGCTTCAACAAGATACGCCTGTTTCCCATTCGGGTCATTTTCCCACTGATTGTTTCCCCCGTTTATTACAATTTTTCCCCGCTGTAAATTATAATACGGAGCTGTTCCTTTTATAGCAACCAGCACTGCGGTCTGGTCCCAGCTATGACGTCCGTTATGATCACCCTTCCTATAGGGCATTGCTTTTACATAGGCATCTTTTACCGGGCTGTTTTTTATTGCTTCATTTTCACACAGCTGTTTGCCCGTAATGATCTTAAGGCCGATTTCGAAGCCACTGTAAATAACCGGTGTGGGCCAGTGTAAAAAAACATCCCGGGAGGCGACGGAGTCAATGAACAAATTATATTCCCTACCCTCCGGGAATTTTCCAGCCATGGATACCAGTTGCTTTACTTTTTTCGTCACCAGGTCCCGCCCTTCTAATCTGGAATATTGATCGGGATGTGATTGCAGCAAACCAGCCAGGTTGGTCAGAAAGCCGATTGAAACAATGGTAACACTCTTATCTGGCTGCTGTGCAAGTATTTTTCTATAGAGGGTTACTGCATCGGGTGCTTCACTGGTGCTTCTGATCCTGTGCGGGTACTTTTTCACCAATAGCTCCGGCCATTCCTGTACGGCTTTGTAATCACACGCATTAGTGCTTTTAGGCGCCCCTACCGGCAGCTCGGGCCGGTCAAAATACGTATTGAGCACGCTGATGGTGGGTGCCACCAACTCATTCTTATTGCTGCTCATAACAGCCAGCGGCCGGGCCTCTCCTGCGTCTGCCAGCGCATGTAACACCGCCATAGCTCCTACATCGTCATAATCCGGACCTATATCCGTATCCAGGATTACAGGCACCGGCTGCTTTGTTTTTTGACGGGTCTGTGCAAAAGAACTGATTGTTGTTAATACGATAAAAACCGCTGGCAGGAACCAATATCTTTTCATAATTAAGCTTGTTTATAATGCAGTATCGGATATAAAAAACAAATTTTCAGGACAAATGAAGTAAAAAGTAAACGGTCCGGCATTTTTTCATATTGGGTATACAATACATTGTGTGAGCAGAAGGATCAGGTTCCCGCTGCTATAACAAGGCCCAGGCCTGCCAGGAAGCACAAAAACATGGCAGCAATCAGCCGTTTTGTTCCTGCAGAAGCCCCTTTAAATTCCTTCCAGATAAAAACGCCCCAAAGTGCGGCAATAAGCGTGGCACCCTGACCCAGTCCATATGAAATAGCAGGTCCCGCTTTACCGGCAGCAATCAGGTTAAAAATCTGGCCCAGTCCCCAGATTGCACCACCCAGTATTCCTACAAAATGGATAAAGCCACCTTTAAAGTAATCGGCATAGCGTATAGGGGCACCCTCCAAAGGCCTGCGCATAAGTATGCTGTTAAAAATAATATTGCTCAATAAAATACCTGTGGAAAAGAGCACAAATGCCGTGTAAGGGGTCATTTTACCGGCAGCCGGAGTCACAAAATTTTCCAGGTCCATACCCGAAGCAACAAACGGATAGAAGGTAGACATCAAAACGCCTGCAATAACGGAAACTATGATCCATTTAATGGTGCCTTTACTGTTCTGCACACCCACATGTTTACGATAGGCAATGGCATTGACAATGATGGCCACGGTAACCAGCAATACACCTCCAAATAACAAAACCGGGTTTCCTTTGCTTAGTAATACATAATTAATGATAACCCCGATCACCAGGGCCAGTCCTATTGCTACCGGAAAGGCCACCGCCATACCGGCACCGGCAATAGCAGCCGTCAGGAGTATGTTTGCCAGGTTAAAAGTGACCCCTCCGATCAGGGCATTCCGGATATTGGCTGTTTCAGCCTGCCCGATATCAGCCAGAAAAGGCCTTCCTCCCTCACCATGGCTGCCCAGCGTAAAAGCCACCAAAAGGGAAAAGAGAAAAACGCCGATAACATAGTCCCAATAAAATAATTCAAAGCGCCATTTTTGCTGGACCAGCTTTTGCGTGTTCGCCCAGGAACCCCAGCAAAGCATTGTGATCACGCAGAACAACATTGCCAGCAAATAGTTATCTACAATGTACATAAGAGCAAATTTTAATCGTTAGTAAACATTTTTTTAGCGGGCGGCAGGGATCCACACACTGGCATCTCCTCCTGTCTGACCTGCTTCTGCATAGGGCACCAGTACCACAGGCTGCGTTTTGTTCCCGGCCGTTTTAATGAGGGCCGTATAAGCCTGTTTACCGATCCATTGAGCCGGAAGTTTAGTATCCGCACCGGACAGCCGAATGGCATCCGGGGCTGCAAAAGTTGTTTTCGTAAGATCGAAAGAAGGATTCAGCGACTGGTCTACCGACATTACCTGGGGTCCTCTTTTAATGGCAATAAAGTTGGGATAACTCTGCCCGCCCGGCAATATATTTACCGGTATGTCAAATGAAACAGCAATCGTATTTTCCCTGCTCCAGCTACGGTCAATCGTGATCAGCGCATCGGCTTTCCCGGTATAGGTTTTGCCTCCCACAACGGCCTTAAATCCTTCTGCCCATACCGGTACTCTTAGTTGCAGCGCAAACCGGGCTGCTGAAGGAAGGGCTACCTGAACCGTTGCCTTTCCGGTTTCGGGAAATGCGCTGCTGACCGTTATTGCTACAGGCATTTCTTTTCCCCCGGAGGTAATGATCCGGTCTTTAATAGTGGCCGCCTCATACATCAGCAATGTTGGCCGGTTGTTCAATTTTCCATAATTAAGATATGGGATCAGCGCAATGCCCCGCGGCACGCTCGACAGGCAACAGGTAATGTTGCACCGGTAAGGTTTTACGCCGATCAGCGGAGTATAATAACTCACACAGCCCGTTTCCGGATTCTCGGCACCCAGCAGGTGATTGTAAACAGATTTTTCAATTTCATTGTAGTACCTGAGATCGCCGCTGATGGCAAACAGCTGCATATTGAACTGGATCCAGGTAGTGGTCACACAACCTTCTCCCATATGCGCCGCCGTATCAGCCTGCAATACATTGTCCGGCATGAAATGTTCATGATCGCTGGTGCTGCCCGTAACGAACAGGCGCTTCGATGCGATGTCATCAAATGCATACTGCGCTGTTTTTAAATAATTGTCGTTGCCTGTTAAGCGGTACAACTTAATGATCCCAACCAGGTTGGATAACATTTCGTAGGCCTTTCCGTTAGCAACCTTATTCACCTGCTTTTCTTTTAATAAGGTAGTAACAATGGATGGCCCTCCCGCATGATCATAGGCACGGATGACATAATTACAAAAATCAAGATACCGCCGGTCACCAGTCCACATGTACAGATCCGTCATCGGATCAATAACAGAAGTAGCCGCCATACCTACATGGGACCCTGCTTTGATAATATCTTTTTGACCGGCTTTATCTCCAAAATTCTTTACCAGCAGGTCTCCGATCTTTACAGCAGCATCCAGCGCTTTCTGATCTCCGGTTGCTTTATAATACGCCAGCAACCCTACCAGGTCGTATTTATGCACCCATACATCCCAGGAAGTCCAGTAACTTTCCGGCAAGTACGTTCCAAGGTATCCATCCGGCAATTGCGTCCTGATCAGCGCATTAAAAATGCGGTCCATTTGTTTTTTTAACTCCGGATTCCGGGTAATCAGCCAGGTATTGGCCGCAGCTTCCAGGTATTTCCCCACATGCTCCCCAATCCAGCGTTGTTTGCCGGGGCGCGACTGAAACCCTTCCAGGATGCCGGTTTCATCAATTTTCAATAACCGGTTCTGAAGATTATAATCATAGCGCATGCCCAGGTAACCGGTCAGCCGGTCAGCCTCCGGCAATTGAAGGGCATATGCTGCCGGCACAGAAAAATTGACCTTTTGCACCGGAGGTCTCCCCTCCTGGGCACAAACTGCTGAAAAAAACATACCCGCTAACAATAGGGTGGAAAATAATTTTTGTAGAAGCATAATCGTCTTTTTAAAAAAGGCTGAACAAATCGTACTATGAACGGTCTTACTGTTTTATAAAATCTGCAATTACTTCACTATAATAAGGTATGGAGGATTGTGCGCCCATGCGCGTAACGGAAATGGCTGCGGCACGGGCGGCAAACGCAACAGCCGATTGCAGCGATTTATCGTCTGCCAGCGCAACAGCAAGCGCCCCGTTAAAGACATCGCCTGCGGCCGTGGTATCAATAGCTGCTACTGCCGGCGCAGGAAGCACAACCAGCTGCTCTTTGGTACACAGCACAGCCCCTTCCGCTCCCATGGTAATGATCACAACCGGTATCCCTTTATCACGGATTATTGCAGCCGCTTTTTTGGCATCCTCCAGGTTCTGTATCCGCTGCCCGGATAACATTTCGGCTTCGGTCTGATTGGGCGTTAGCACGTCAATGTTCTTCAGCAGCTCTTCAGAGATATTCTTTGTAAAGGGTGCAGGGTTCAAAATGACCTTGATGCCCTGTTCCTTGGCAAAGGCAGCCGTTTTGCGAACCGTTTCAATCGGAATTTCCAGCTGCATTAAAATGATACGGGCCGTTTTCAGTTCCTGAAGCGCGTCGCTGAAATCATCAGTAAACAGGTTGGCATTGGCCCCAGGCGCCACTACGATACTGTTTTCCCCGTTTTTATCAACCGTAATAAGCGCCACGCCGGAGGGAAGTTCGGGGTCAGACAACAGAAAGCGCGTATCAATGCCCTCGTCATCGTATAATTTGGAAGACTGCTTACCAAAAACATCATTTCCCAGTTTTGCAATAAACGCCACAGCTCCTCCCAGGCGGGCTATGGCTACCGCCTGGTTGGCCCCTTTACCGCCGGGGTTCATAAAGAAGGTATCCGCAATCACCGTTTCTCCAGGAACGGGTATATGGTCTGCGGTTACAACCATATCCATGTTGGCACTTCCAACCACAATAATTTTTGGACGATCCATTTAATTTTTTTGAGTTATTACAGCTTGTTATTGAATGAAAAAAAGCAAATCGTTTTTATAAAAATAGTCCGGTAAAAAAGGGAAGCGTTACCATTTTTTCATATTTTCGATAACTCCACAGATGTCACAAAATAACGATAAAGTAATTAAACAATGAATATCAATATATTATAAATCACTTTTTCATAAAAAGAAATAATCTCATTTATAAATGTCTGTTATTGCCTTAACCCAGCTGATCAACTCTCTCTCAAAATCAGAGAAAAGAACTTTTAAGCTGGAAACAAAAAAACTGCGGGGAGAGAAACAGTATCAGTATCTCTTTGACCTGATTGACCGGGATACGCATATCACCCGCGATGCGCTGATAAAGAACTTCGAAAAAACGTATCCCAATGCGGCCTTTGATGTTGCTGTACAATACCTGTTCCGGCGCATCACAGACACACTCATCAATAGCAAATCCAGGAAAGAGCAGCACTACAATGTATATTACGGATTGCAGCAAATAAACCTGCTGAAAGAACGGAACCTGGCTGAAGAGGCCTATAAGCTTTTGCTCCAGCTGAAAAAAAAAGCAGCTACAATGGAAAACCTGCCTTTACAATATATTATACAGCGGGAAGAACTGGACTATCTGTCCACCATCAGCTTTAAAGGGGTTCCTGAAAAAAACCTGATCGAATTACAGGTCAGTGCCCGGGAAATATTGCGCGAAATCAGGAATACCCAGGAACACTATTCCTTATACGAATCATTGATATTCCGGATCATGCAACTGGAAAGCCTGTCACCTGCGGAAGTGAATAAAATGGATGACCTGATTTTAAGCGAACTGAGCATTGTAAACGCCCGCGTAAAACAAAACCTGGAAACCCAAAAAATACATTTGCTTTTTCAATCGCTTTTTTTAAATCATACGGGTGATTACAAATCTTCTTTAAAGACCTTTTATGATCTGAACCGTTTATTTGAACGGAACCCCGGTAAATGGAAGCATCCCCCCCTGGATTACTATTCTGTACTGGATGGCATTTTGCAGAACCTGCGCTCCATTAACCAATATGATAAAATGGATTTTTATATTGATAAACTGAAGCAGCTGGATCGCTCCGCCTACCCGGAACATTTTACGTTCCTTGTAAAAAAAACGGTGCTGCTTTATGAGCTGGCCTTTTATAACGCTACCGGCCAGGCCGCCTCTGCGGTAACACATATTGCCCGGCAGCATAAAGAAGTCTGGCAATTGCATAGCCTTTCTGATCCTGATAAACAAACGGAACTCTGTTTTTATACAGCGCTTTCTTTTTTTAATCAAAAAGAGCTTAAAAAGGCCGCGCGTTCTATTCAAACGGTCGTATTGACAAAAAGGGACCATCATTTAAGCGCGCCCCGGCGCGCCTGCATGCTCTTAAATATTATGATCCACTATGAAAACCGAGACTTTGAGTTTCTGGATTATGAAATACGTTCTTACAAACGGCTGTTCAATGCACAACACAAAATGCACCTGCTGGAACAGTTCATTTTTAAAACCGTGAAAGTAAACCCGGTACTGCACAATATGCTAAAACGAAGGCAGCTATGGGACCGCCGCTTTGCGCCGTTACAGGACGCCATTAAAAACGACAAAAATGAAAACCTGCTGCTGTGTTATTTTGACTTTACACAATGGGCCTGGTCAAAGTTTAAATAACCCCCGGCCATCCGGTGCAGAAGTCGGCAGAAAAGCACGGTTAAAGCACTTTTTATCAGAAAATAATGGTACTTTATTCTGCAAGAGCAGTAATACAACCGATACTGAAACAGGCATTGGTTTTGGCGGACAACTTATTATTGTAAGTCATCGTATTTATCCTCATTTTTGTTAAAAAGATACAATTGGAAAAAGAAGTCATCGCCCAATTCAACCAGGGGCAGGGCAATGCTTTTAAAGCGTTGTACCGGCAATTTTATCCTTATGTCTTTTTTTATACCCAAAAATGGATTAAAGATACCTCCCAGGCTGAAGACATTACGGCAGAAATATTTGTAAAACTCTGGAACAGCCGGGGGCGGTTTGAGAATGAGCAAAATATCAGTGCCTTTTTAAAGGTAACCGCAAGAAATGCATGTGTTGATTATTTCCGGTCCGTTAAACGGGATACCCAGAATCTTGCTGCTTTTTCACAATTGCAGGAAGCAGTTCAGGGGCCGGATAGTATTGATGAAGTTAAGGCAGAAGTGATCCGCCTGATACAATTAGAGGTGGACAGAATGCCCAGAAAGTTAAAAAAGGTTTTTGAGCTTGCTTTTTTTGAAGGGAAAACGAACGAAGAAATTGCAGCGCTCCTTAATATCAATAACCAGTCTGTACGCAACTATAAAGTAAGAGCTATAAAATTGATCCGCCAGGCTTTTGCCGGACGAAAAGTGTTTCTTCTCCTTTTCGCTCTTTTGTACCTGAAAAAATAATTTCTTTTTTTTGAGTACAAAATTTTCGTTTTCACGTATATAACAGTAAAACGATTTTTCATTGGAATCCTACCAGTATATTGCCGGTTTAATTGTAAAAGAGCTGAAAGGGGCGATCGATCCTTATGAAAAAGAATTTCTTACCCGGTGGGTACAGGAATCTTTTGAAAATCAACGTTTATATAATGAATTAACGGACAGCGATCATTTAAAAGTATTATTGGCCACAGCCCATCAGTCAAGAACCCGCGTTGAGCAGAAGGTGTTCGACAAAATCCGGCCGAAAAGCGGAGGACGTGTGTTAAACAGCTGGGTATATTGGGCTGCCGCAGCCGTCGTTTGCCTGCTGATTGGAACCACCGGCTATCTGCTTTGGCAAAAACACCCCGTGCAGCCCGCTGAAACGAATATTCAATTGGCTGATATTGCGGCCCCGCAGACCAGCCGTGCTGTAATTGTTCTTTCAGACGGACAGGAGGTTTACCTGGATACCCTGCACCAGGATTTGATCTTGCCCGGGAATGCACGACTGGTAAAACCGGCAAAAGACCGGCTGGCATATAAGAACGTCAACGGCACCGCAACCAATAAGCTGCAATATAACCTGCTGCTGAACCCCAGGGGCAGCAAGGTCATCAGTGTACAGCTTTCAGACGGAACCAATGTATGGCTGAACGCAGGGTCTTCCCTCAGGTATCCCGTGGCTTTTGCTAGTGATACACGAAACGTAAAGCTTGAAGGCGAAGGGTATTTTGAAGTGTTTAAGGATCCCGCCAGGAAATTTATTGTACAGACCGGAACAACTTTTACCCAGGTACTCGGAACGCATTTTAATATTAACAGCTATAAAGAAGAAGAGGATATTAAAATAACCCTGTTAGAGGGCCGGGTAAATGTAACCCGGGGACTGGGAAAGCAGGTGCTGAACCCTGGTCAGCAGGCTATTGTAAAAGGCAATACCATTACCAGAAAGGACGCAATAAATATAGACGCGGTTATGGCCTGGAAATACGATCGCTTTGACTTTGGAGATGCCATTTCAATAGAAACAATTATGCGGCAACTGGCACGTTGGTATGATATTGATGTTGTTTACCAGGGAAAAATTACAAGCCGGTTTGGCGGAAGTATATCAAGAAATGAAAATCTTTCAAAAGTACTTGCCATGCTTCAGGCTACAGGAAGTGTAAAATTTAAAATAACTGATAAAAAAGTAACTGTTATGCCATAGAAAAAGAAACATTGACACAAGCCAAAAAAATCGCCCCCGGATGGAGCCGGGAACGATTATACGAATTTGGCTAATAACATTAGGGAGACTAATTATTTATTAATCCAAAAACAAGAAGCAAAATTATGTCTTTAAAACAAAACCCCAAACAGCTGTTGTTCGGGATTGACTACAAAAAAATATTACTTGTTATGAAGTTGTCTGCCTTTTTAATTTTGGCAACATGCTTGCAGGCGAGCGCAACGGGTTACGCACAAATTACCATTGTAAGAAACCATGCCCCGTTAAAATCGGTACTAAGAGAGCTTCGCCAAAAGTCCGGATACGATATTTTATGGAATACGGACATTTTACAGCATACAAAAAACGTCAAAGTAAGTATCTACAACGAAACCGTAGCCGGTGCCATGGAAAAGATCCTGGAAAACCAGGACCTGTCCTTTGTGATCGTAGATAAAACCATTATTCTTAAAAAAAGACCTGACTCAGAGCAGATCACCCGACCTGTTCA
>DASVMC010000383.1:0-1923 GCA_036384555.1 Niabella sp.
GCAAAGCAAACACCTTATTCAAAAGAGTACCTTTCCTTTATGAAGGAAGGAATTGAGCGGGTGCAAAAAAGAGGATCCGGCAATCCTTTTTTAATGGGGGTGCCGTTTATATGGTGCTCCAATAACCTGGCGGTAGGGATCCTTACGCAGATGGGCCTGTACCGTGAACTGAGCGGTGACGGGCGGTACAGGGAACAGGAGGCTGCCGTACGCGACTGGCTGTTTGGATGCAATCCCTGGGGCACCAGTATGATCTGTGATTTGCCGGAAAAAGGGATTGCCCCTAAAGACCCTCATTCAGCGTTTACCCATATCGGGCATTATAAAATTTCCGGTGGGTTAGTGGATGGACCCATTTACGGAAGCATCTGGAATAAACTGATTGGTATAAAGCTCTATAAGGAGGACGCCTTTGCCGCGTTTCAATCGCCCCTGGTCATTTACCATGATGATTTTGGCGATTATTCCAGTAATGAACCAACGATGGACGGAACTGCGAGTCTGAGCTACTATTTATCTGCACTGGAAGCTGCTGCCCGCAGGCCATAGATTTTTAAGGAGATAACAAATTGAAACCGATCAATTCTCTAAAAAAAGTTACTTTTTTTTTGGCATAATAAACTGGGAACCCTATTTTTGCACTCCCAATTACGGGAATGGGATTGATTCCGTAGCTCAGTTGGTAGAGCAATACACTTTTAATGTATGGGCCCTGGGTTCGAGTCCCAGCGGGATCACAGATTGAGCGGCAGCCTCCTGATTATCAGGAGGCTTTCTTTTTTTAGTCAAAGAACTCTTTTTTGTCAATCATCGTTCAGAACCATACAGCTTATAAACTGCGGCAAATTCTTTCGCAAACTCTTTTAATTTTACTTTTCCCAAAGCCGGGCGGTTACGGTAAAAATCTTCATATAAAACACCCGTTCCCTGGCTGTGCTGCATTGCAACAAAACCTTTGGCCACCTGTTCATTAAATCCAATGCCTAACCAATTGCTTAGCAGTTCTTCATCTGGTATAACCTTCCATTGCAGGTCCGGAAGGCCGATAGCCGCTCCCAATGCTGCTGCAATTTCGTTGGGCGATACTTCGTCACTGGCAATGTAACGGACTGTTCTTCCATCAAACGGTTTAGTCATTTCTTCGGCAATGACATCTGCAATATCCAGCGGGGAAACCCAGGGCTCTTTTCTATCACCGCCATAGTTACAAATAATAGCACCTTGATGTTTAATGGTTGAAATAAATGAAAACAGATTGATATAAAAACCAACAGGGCGCATGAATTTGATGGCAACGTCATCAGGTAACTGTCTTAAAAGAGCTTCTACTTTGTAGTGAAAAAGCAAAATTCCCGTTCCTTTGTCCGTATGAGCGCCGATGCTGCTTAGATGGACTACTTTTTTAATACCGGACTGTGCAACAGCCTCCTTATAATGCAGCCCGATTTTATGGATCGTATCTATAAAATCTACATTTTTGTCAAACACATCTCCTGCAGCTTCCATGGTTTCCATGAGATAAACGATATCAGCCCCTTTAAAGGTTTCCGTTAAAAAGCCGGTATCAAACATGCTGCCAATGGCCGCTTTTGCGCCCAATGCTTCAATGGCGCTTTTTCTTTCAGCACTGCTGCTTATTACCGTAATTTGATGTCCATTTTTTACCAACTCTACAACGAGTGGTTTTCCGATGTTCCCCAGGGAACCAGTTAAAACGATGTTCATATTTTTTTATTTTAATAAAGTAAATTTCCTAAGTGAGTAAGTGCATGATCTGTCTATACAAATACAATCACCCTGAATTCAGGCCGCCTTTTTTTCTTCTGACAGGAGCACAAGCATTGCAATCAGACAACTAACCCCGCCGAATAAGTAAACGGACTGGTAATTGAACCAGTTTGCAACTAATCCTGCAATAGGGGC
>DASVMC010000384.1:0-3182 GCA_036384555.1 Niabella sp.
TTTACCCGAACAGCAAATCCGTTCAGCTGGGTGTATCACTTACCTTATAAATCGTTTTATAATGAAAAATAGTATTTACAGTATAATCATTTTTTTTATTTTCCTTTTTTCTTCCTGCAAAAAATTTCTCCAGGAGGACCCTAAATCCTTTATTTCGGAGGAACAATATTATAAAACACAGGATGATGCCATTGCTGCGGTCAATGCGGTCTATTTCATGCTGAACTCCGGAGGTACAGCGGTACAAACGCCTTATAATACGCTGTTTAATACAGGTATGGATATGGCGGATGATGACGAAGACCCGGGTCCTGGTGCTACGAATGCTGATGTGCGCTCATTGTCAGTCTTAGCGCAGTCATCTACGAATTTGCGGATCTACGAAATATGGCAGCAACATTATGCGGCTATAAAAAAAGCAAACGTAGCCATTGAAAAAGTTCCGTCTGTTGATTTTGATGCCACGCTTAAAAACAGGTTAGTACACGAAGCAAAATTTTTGAGGGCGCTCTATTATTTTAATCTTGTGAGATTATACGGCGGAGTACCATTAATAACAGAGAATCAGGAATACATTGATGCAGGCGATTACGCCGTTGCGCGGTCTTCTGCAGAAGAGGTATACGAGCAAATCGAAAAGGATCTTACAGAAGCTGCCGCCGTATTACCCAATAGTTATACGGGAAGTGATATCGGAAGGGCAACTGCAGGAGCAGCCAAAGCACTGCTTGCTAAAGTTTATTTAACAGAAGCATCCCTGCCGTTAAAAATACAATCAAAATATGCGGATGCCGTAAAAATGGCAGAAGAGGTATTAAGTCCCAAAGATGGAGGTACGGGGCAATACGGGTATGACCTGGTCCAAAATTATGAACAGGTTTTCCTGCCGGCATATAAGAACGGAACAGAGCATATCTTTTCGGCACAGTTTAAATCCAATTCGCTGAGCCAGGGAAATAATGAAGCTGCCCGTACTATTCTTAGCGGGGTACCTGGTCTAAAAGGCAGCTATGCCCATATGGTACGCTTTTATACAAAAGGTGCTGATCATTATTTTAGTATTTATAAATTATTTCAACCTGGTGATAAGCGGCGTGCTGTAACATTTGTTACCTATTTTACCAGTCCCACAAATGGTAAAAAGTATGCCCTGCCTTTAAATAACCCTGCTGTACCCAATGATTCTACTCCCTTTTATCATAAATTATGGGACCCGGATGCTGTTGCTACACCCGGTGAATCGGCAACGAATGTGGCCATTATACGATATGCTGATGTACTGCTGCTTCATGCTGAAGCAGAAAATGAGCTGAATGGTCCAACTGCCAAAGCCTATCAATCTGTAAACCGTGTACGGAACCGTGCCGGGTTGCCAAACCTGCCACAGGGCTTAACGAAGGATCAGTTCCGGGATTCCGTATACCTGGACAGGAGATTGGAGCTTGTTTTTGAATACCAGCGCTGGTTTGATCTGATACGGGAAAAAGATGCATCAGGCAATGGCATCCTGGTCAAATCACTGCACGAGGTAGGTAAAACGAATGCATCCGAAAAGAACAATCTCTATCCGATTCCTCAATCTGAAATAGATAATAATGAGCTGCTGAAAGGGCATCAGAACCCGGGATGGGAATAAACTAAATTCTAAATATATATAAAATGAAAAAGCTGCTATTTACAACCGTTGTCGCTTTTGCAATAATAATATCGGCTAAAGCGCAAAACAATTTACCGGCATACCAGGGGAAGATCGGGAAAACCCTTGGTGAATCCAGGGAATGGTGGGCACCTGTACCAAAGGCTCCGGCAGGAGCGCCCAATATCGTATTAATCCTGTTGGATGATGTCGGTTATGGGGCATCCAGCGCATTTGGAGGATTGATCCAGACACCTACCCTGGAACGCCTGGCCAATAACGGCCTGCGGTATACCAACTTTCATACTACAGCGATTTGTGCGCCTACCCGGTCGGCCTTATTAACAGGGCGCAACAGTCATTTCGTTCACGAGGGGGGCTTTTCACATATTGGTATGTCTGCCGGATTTCCCGGGTGGGATGGGAGGATCCCTTCTTCGGCCGGAACCATTGCTGAAATTTTACGGGATAACGGGTACAATACTTTTGCTGTGGGTAAATATGGATTAACCCCTGATGAAGATGCAACGGATGCGGGTCCTTTTGACAGATGGCCTTCAGGAAAAGGATTCGAACATTTTTTTGGTTTTCTTGGCTCGGCAACGGATCAGTATGCCCCCGACCTGGTTGAAGACAATGCACACGTAACACCGGATGGCAGGCATTTAAATGAGCAGATAACGGATAAAGCCATAGCATATATAGACCGGCAAAAAAAAGTAGCACCGGATAAACCCTTCTTTCTCTATTACGCACCCGGGGCAACACATGCACCACACCAGGTAGACAAATACTGGAGCGATCAATATAAGAATAAATTTGATGAAGGCTGGGATGTGTACAGGGAAAAAGTGCTCGCCAATCAGAAAAAACTGGGAGTAATACCTTCTTACGCGCAATTGACCGACCGTAACGAACACGTAAAAGCGTGGAACAGTTTATCAGCAGATGAGAAAAAACTATTCGCAAGATTCTTCGAAGTTTATGCGGGCTATTTAACCTATACGGATTACCAGATCGGGCGACTGGTCAATTATTTACGGGAGCATAACCTGGAAGAAAATACGCTTGTTTATATTATTATCGGCGACAATGGAGCAAGCAAAGAAGGAACGGTTGACGGTGTTATTCAACCCGCCAAAAACAATGCGAATCAAAGCTCAGAAGAAGCGTATTTTAAAAAGAACCTTGAGCTGATCGATTCGATCGGTACCCCTCACAGCAAGGTGAACTATCCAGTTGGCTGGGCCCAGGCTGCAAATACACCTTTTAAGGACTGGAAACAGGATGCCAATTCAGAAGGGGGCACACACAATCCTCTGATCGTTTATTACCCGAAAGGGGTTAAAGAAAAAGGAGGTATCCGTAATCAATATGGTCATGTGATCGATATATTGCCCACAACACTTGAGTTACTGGGTATTGCTGCCCCGCAATACGTGCGCAGTGTAAAACAGGACACCATACAGGGCACCTCCCTGGCATATTCGATCAATGATGCAAAAGCTCCTTCACAGCATAAGATACAGCATTATTACATCTTTGG
>DASVMC010000385.1:0-3080 GCA_036384555.1 Niabella sp.
ACCGGTAGACAATTCACAAAAGATCCTGTTGCTGGGTCAGGGGGTGGATGTAATTGGTATAGATGAAGCCCAGTTTTTTGATGCTGAACTTCCGGATGTCTGCGATCAGCTGGCTTATAAAGGCATGCGGGTGATTGTAGCAGGACTGGATATGGATTATACCGGCAAGCCTTTTGGCCGGATGCCCGATATTCTTGCAAGAGCCGATTATATTACCAAACTGCATGCGATCTGTGTTAAATGCGGCAATATTGCCAACTATTCTTACCGTAAGATACCGGACGATGACCAGATCATGCTGGGTGCAACAGACGCCTACGAACCCCGCTGCCGGAAATGTTATTTTGATAAAGTCTAAAACAAAAACCTTATCGCGAAAAATCATCCCATAGTACAACTTATAAAAAAAGACATACTGCTGGAAATCAGACAACAGTATAGCTTTTATGGAATATTATTATATATAGCTTCCACTGTATTTGTATTGTTCCTTGTCATTGACGAACCTGAAGGTGCTGTATGGAACGGGTTATTCTGGGTCATCCAGCTCTTCATCTGTATCAACGCCGTAGCCAAAAGTTTTTTACAGGAAAGCCGGGGCAGGATGCTTTATTTCTACTCCATCACTTCTCCCGGGCACTTTGTGCTGGCCAAGCTGCTCTTCAACTCCGCGCTCATGCTCCTTATGTCGTTCATGAGCCTTTTATTATTTTTTGCCCTGCTGGGAAATCCTGTACAAAAAGTGATCCCGTTTACGGCCCTGGTGTTGTTAGGAGGATGGAGCCTGAGCATGGTATTTACCTTTCTTGCAGCCATTGCCGCCAAGGCACAGCAAAATGCGGCCATTATGGCCATCCTGGGTTTTCCGCTCATTATTCCCCAGTTAATGTTACTGATGAAGATCACCACTGCAACCTTCAACCCTGCCCTTTCCATACAATGGAACGATATTGCCCTGTTAGTGGCGCTTGACCTGCTGGTAGGTATTCTTGCGGTGATCCTGTTTCCCTTCTTATGGAAAGACTAGGCAGCGGCTTTTTATGCCCGCTGTTTTGCTTCCCGTTTTTAATTTTTATTTAATAATCAACTTTCGGCTTACATTTGTGTTTGTAGATTTCTAAGGTATACCGATAAGATTAGAATATGTATAAAAAGTGGTGGAAAATCCTTTGTGTGATTCTTTTGATTTATGCCCTTGTGGCTGGAATGCTTGTCAAAACGCCCAACCTCCCTGCTCTTGACGAAACCATCCGTAACGTGTTTTATCATGTTGGCATGTGGAGTGCCATGATGGTGCTGTTCATCTGTTCGGTGGTGCATTCCATCCGTTACCTGCGCACCCTGGACCTTAAATATGATATTCTGGCACGCAGCTATGCAGCAACAGGCCTCTTTTTTGGATTGCTTGGGTATGCCACCGGCGCCATCTGGGCCAGCTATACCTGGGCAGACCCTAACAACCCGGCTTTTGAATCATTTGGGGCTGTGGCACGTGATCCGCGGTTAATAGGCACTGCAGTAGCACTTTTAATATACCTGGCCTACCTGATCCTGAGAAGCTCAATTCCTGATATCGACAAAAGAGCCAAAGTAAGCGCCGTATACAACATTTTTGCTTTTGCAATGCTCTTCCCCACTATTTTTATTATACCCAGAATCCTGCCCAGCCTGCATCCCGGCGGAGAAGGTAACCCCGCGCTGAATTTTAAGGATTCCAGCCCCGTAATGCGCATGGTTCAGTACCCGGCCTTTATCGGATGGGCCCTGTTGGGGGTATGGATTGCTACTTTAAAAATCAGAATCAATTTATTGAAAGAAAAATCGCTATTAAAAAAATGAAACAGGCAGGAACAGGTTTTTTGATATTATTATTATTGTCCTTACCAGGACTGGCAATGGCCCAATCTTCCGTAGATTCTTTAATGAGAAGTGATGGCAGGATCTATGTGGTGATCGCTGTGCTGCTGGTTATTTTGCTGGGCGTGTTCTTTTATCTGTTTCGCATAGATCGAAGATTAAAAAAGCTGGAAGACCAAAACAAAAATTAGCCAGGAGAAAAACACATCAGAAATTGCTAAATTGAAAATATAAAAGCTATGTCAGAAAACAATTACAGTTTTTTTGGAGCCGTTGAAAAAAGCTTCCATAAAGCTGCCCGGTTCACCAAATGGGATAAAGGGTTGCTGGAGCAGATAAACGCCTGTAACTCTGTTTACAGAATGCGGTTCCCTATTAAAAGAGAAAACGGAACCATTGAAGTAATTGAAGCTTACCTTGTACAGCATTCGCATCACAAAACACCCTGTAAAGGAGGTATCCGCTTTTCCATGCAGGTCAATCAGGACGAGGTAATGGCGCTTGCAGCACTGATGACTTATAAATGTGCTATCGTAAATGTACCCTTTGGCGGTGGCAAAGGCGGTATTAAAATAGATCCCAAAAATTATACGCCTTATGAGCTGGAAAAAATAACGCGGCGTTATACTACAGAATTAATAAAAAAGAATTTTATAGGGCCGGCTACTGATGTTCCTGCCCCTGATTACGGAACCGGCGAACGTGAAATGGCCTGGATTGTAGATACCTACAGCGCCATGAAGCCACAGGAAATAGATGCCGCCGGCTGTGTTACCGGTAAACCGGTGAGCCAGGGTGGCGTTCGGGGCCGCAGGGAAGCTACAGGACTGGGGGTATTTTTTGGCATCCGTGAAGTTTGCCACATGCCTGAGGAAATGGAGAAGCTGGGACTGAAGCCCGGAGTGGAAGGCAAACGCATCATTGTTCAGGGACTGGGAAATGTAGGGTATCACTCTGCAAAATTTTTCCACGAGGCGGGAGCAAAAGTAGTTGCCATTGCCGAATACGAAGGAGCCATCTATAATGAGAACGGGCTTGACGTGGAAGAAGTATTCCAGCACCGGAAACGGACCGGCTCCGTTCTTGACTTTAAAGGAGCTACTAATTATAAGAACTCAAGAGAAGCGCTGGAGCTGGACTGCGATATTTTAATTCCTGCAGCGCTCGAAAATGTGATTGATAAGGAAAACGCGCCCAGGATCAGAGCCCGGATCATTGGTGAA
>DASVMC010000386.1:0-4241 GCA_036384555.1 Niabella sp.
AATATGTTATGAAAGAAAAAGCGGATACTGTTTTTAATATATTTCGGTGGCGTGGTGGGGCGCGTAAATGTTTTCTTTACTACATAAGAGGCTATAAATACCGCTAATTCGGGCAAAAAAATAAAGGTCTTCTGATAAAGCAGTTCTATATTTTGCCGCATATTTTCTCCGATATCGTAGCCGATGTTATGGGCAAACCGGACAAAATCTTCCTTATCATTTTCAGTGATCATTATTTTTACGACTATTTTTATTAGTTATCGGGCTATTATATCCGTAAAGATACGTTCAATTTTGTACCGGAAACAAAAAGTAAAAATCATGAAAGAACAGGTTTTAATATCAGGGGGCAGTATTGCCGGATTAACCCTGGCGTATTGGCTGAACAAATTTGGTTATAAAGTTACCCTTGTTGAAATGGCAAAAGGTTTGCGAAGAGGAGGTTCTCCTATTGACGTAAGAGGTGAAGCTTTAGAAGTTGCAAAAGAAATGGGTATACTGGAAAAAATTAAAGCAGCGGAGTTTGTGCATACGGATGAAATAGTAAACGCCAAAAATGAAACGATCGTTACTTTTTCATTAAATGCGCAACCCGAATATCTTGGGGATATAGAAATTCATCGCGATGATCTGACCGATATACTTTATGAAACTATTCCTACAAATGAAATGGAATTTCTTTTTGAGAACAGTATTGAAAAGTTAGTGCAGCGTGAAGATAAAGTGGAAGTGACCTTTAAAAATAATGAGCGCCGGAATTTTGATCTTGTTTTCGGTGCAGACGGCACGCACTCTGCCGTAAGGAAAATGGCTTTTGGCAATGAAGAAAATTATTCCAGGTTTTTCGGTGAATATTTTGCCTTTGCTGAAGCGCCCAATATAAAACCTGATAAACCTGATTCCGGTACAATATACAACGAACCCGGTAAGATGGCGGCACTTTACCCGTTTAAAAATGCGGTGAATGCTTTGCTGGTATTCCGTTCACCCAAACTAAACTGGGATTACAGGAATCACGAACAGCACAAACAAATTCTGAACGATACATTTAAAAACAGTTCCTGGAAAATACCTGAAATATTAGATGCCATGCTGCATGCTGACAACCTGTATTTTGATGAGGTTTGTCAGATCCATATGCCTTCGTGGACAAAAGGGCGTATTGCGCTGGTCGGCGATGCAGCGCATGCAGCAAGTTTCCACACCGGAATGGGTACCAGTCTGGCCATGCAGGGCGCTGCTGTTTTAGCAAAAGCACTTCATTCATACAAGGATCATAAAAAAGCTTTTACGGCGTACAATAACGCGTATAAACCTTATGTGGAAAGTGTACAGGCAAGAATTACCCGTGGAATGAATTTTTTAGTTCCGGAAACAGAGGAGGGCATTCAGGAAGCCTATAAGCGGTTTAAAAAGTAAGCAGGGGCATTTTTCCCGGCTGTAACCTTATTATTTGCTTTTGCATAAAAATTAATTGGTTTCCCCAAACGGGAGCAGTAAATTGCCTTGTAAACCGGGTCTGGAAACAGTTGCACTTTTTTTGAAGCAGGATATAACCGGATGAGCATGTGGCAACGGAGTTGAGGCCTTTGGTAAAGTTTAAATAAACGACAGCATGGTAAACTCCTTTATAATCAGCAGTTTTCCGGAGATCGGTCAGCCGTCCTGTTTAGCTGACCGGCAACTAATTTTTTCCAATATATATGCTGCCCTGTTAAATGAAAAGAATAATAGCAACGACAATGCTGATTACCGCATCATTTCTGGTGGGCTTTACTTTTAAAACAACTACAACCATCAATCATCCTAAAATGAAAAAAGTAACGGGTATCGGGGGCATTTTTTTCAAATGCAAAGACCCAAAAAAAATGACAGCATGGTATCAAAAGCATCTTGGCCTGACCACAAATCCTTATGGAGCTACTTTTGAGTGGTATGAAGGGGATGACAATACCAAAAAAGGGCAAACACAATGGACCCCGTTCCCGGAAGCGACAAAAGACTTTGAACCTTCAGCAAAGGACTTTATGATCAATTACCGCGTTGAAAATCTTGAAACACTCGTGGAGGAACTCAAAAAGGAAGGAGTAACCATCCTGGACAGTATCGAAACCTATGACTACGGTAAATTTGTACATATACTGGATGCCGAAGGAAACAAGCTGGAATTATGGGAACCTACAGATTAAGGCTTGATATCCCCACTACCCTGCCTGGAACATTCGCTACCTGATAAGTTTTATTTCGCTTATATCAAGAACTATTTATAAATGAACCCCAAAATACATATAAATAACAGACGTTCTTTTTTAAAAAACAGCCTTGCTGCCGGTGGTCTTGCATTGATCAATCCCCGTGCACTAACAGCTGCAAATCCTGTTACCGGTGCTGATGAATCTTTCAAAATTCTTGCAGGTCCGTATCTGCAAACCCGCTTCGGAAATGCAATTTCCATATTATGGATCACCAATAAAAACGCTGCAAGCTGGGTGGAATATGGTACCCGGAAAGAGCAACTGGACGGCAAAGTTTTTGGGCAAACGGCACTGGGATTAAAACCTGCCGGCCGCATTAATTGTGTTACCCTAAGCGGATTAAAACCGGGTGCTACTTATTTTTACAGGATCGTTTCAAAAGAAATAAGCGATTTCCAGCCCTATAAGTTAACCTATGGACAGGTGCTGACCAGTACTACCGAACAATTTATAAATACAGATCCTTCCAAAGCGGACGTATCTTTTGTAATGATCAACGATATACACGATCGTCCAAAATCCATACCGCATCTGATGAATCTAGACAGCGGCAATCAGCGGGACTTTGTTTTTTTTAACGGTGATGTATTTGACTATCATACCGACGAGCAACAGATCATTGATCATATGCTGCAGCCCTGTGTGGACAGTTTTGCAAAAAATACCCCGTTTATTTATGTACGCGGTAATCATGAAACCCGTGGAAAATTTTGCCGGGAAATGGCAGCCTATTTTCAACATGTAGGCTACACCGCGTTTACACAGGGACCTGTACGCTTTGTGATATTGGATACAGGAGAAGATAAGGAAGATGCACACCCGGTTTATGCAGGTATTGTGGATTTTGACGGCTACCGGGAAGAACAGGCCCGCTGGCTGGAAAAGGAGATCAGCAGCAGGGAATTTAAGAACGCCCCCTTTCGGATTGTTTTGATGCATATACCACCTCGATACTCCGGCGACTGGCACGGGCCAACCCATTGCACAAAGCTTTTTGAACCCTTAATGAATAAAGGAAAGGTAGACCTTGTCTTAAGCGGGCATACGCACCGGTATAAGATTCACGGACCTGATAAAAATGCCAACCACTATCCCATTATTATTGGTGGCGGTCCGCAGGAAGGAAACCGTACGTTAACCCAGGTAACCGCTACAAAAAAAGAAGTAAAAGTCATCATGCTTGACGATTCCGGCAAAGAGGTAGGCGCCTATACCGTAACCAGGAATAAAAGATAGCTTTTACTGCGACCAGTTTCTGAGGCTGCCGGGGTTCCTCTGAGCAGGTTTATATATGTTGTACAATAATTGAGCCTGACCTTTTTTTTTAAAAATGACCCGGGCAAAAAAAGAGATAAATAAATTTGGTCCCGGCGCAGCATTCGTTTTATGACAACGTATTTAATTATCATGACAGAAGGCAATTTGGTAAACAGATAAAAATTGCAGACCGTTGGCCTTCGTACAGTTGGGTAGCCAATGATAAACGCTTCGCTATGCGAATAAGGATACCGGTCTTATTTTCTTCGAGCAGCTGCTTTGTTAGCACATAAGAGGCATTTACCTTATTAACCCGCAGGGACAGAAATGGCGTAATCCGGTCCTATACCTAATAAAGGCTGTCTCTTCAGACAGCCTTTATTAGTCCATTTAATTACTTTTAATTCTTTACCACTTTCACCACTTTGGAATAGGTAGTACTACCATCTTTATTTACCTGGGCAATTCGTATATAATAGCTTTCACTGGTGCTGATTTCATCCGTGCTTTTATTACAGCTGACTGTAGCTATTGAAATACCAGCGACCAGGGCCAAGCCCAGCAATACGGTCTTTCTGCAGCGGAAGGATACCAGAGATACCAGTACAAAAGCTATTAGCGGTAATGCAGCCAGCGCAAAGGCCTTACCAGAAGTCCATTCGTAGCGGATAGTTTGACTGCTGTTCCCGTCCGCAGCCTTTGACTGTATCGTTGCAATGGATGTAAACG
>DASVMC010000387.1:0-5087 GCA_036384555.1 Niabella sp.
TTTGGTCATATCGGATGGAGGAATTGGCATTCAGCACCACCACGGAGCTGTCCGGCAATACCAGACGGGAAATTTTTCCATACCCTGTTTTAACAGCATGCAATACAGGTGTTTTTACCCACCAAAAGATCAATGATCCCATCACCAGCAACGGAATGAGGACCGCAGCAGCTCTCCAGTGCCGGGCGGATATCAAAAAACGGCGCGGGCGGGCCGGTTTTTGTTCTGCTTCTTCAATAGCGGCCAATACCTGGTTCAAAGAGGTTTCAACCTTTAAAGGATCCGGCCGGCTGACCTTAAAATCGATCTTCAATAAGAGCTCCTTTGCTGACCGGAGCTCCTTTTTTTTATCAGGGTTGTCCTCCAGCCATTTCTCCCAAAAAGCATTTTTTTCTTCATCCGGCCTTAATATCCAATCCTGGAAATAGGCATCACATAAAAAATCCCCGAGCACATATTGCCTGTATTTGCCTGCTTTTTTCATACCTCAGATATAATGAGTAAGGAAAACAAAAAATTACCCCATCGGTTAATAAAAATTTTCTTTCAATAAGAAAAATAAGGAAATGAGGGGAACCGAAACCTTGTCCCGCAACGTAAGAAGGCTTCTTGCCATGAGCTTGTACGTTGCTTTTACCGAAATACCTAAAATAGATGCGGTTTCTTCATAGGAGAAGCCTTCATAAAAACGAAGGAACAGCGCTTCCCGTTGCCTGGGCGAAAGGGTATTGATAGCTGTGGTTAGTTTTTCTCTGAGGGCTGTGTCAGTTTCGTGTTGAATAATAATAATGTCTGCCGGAAATTCAGTATCGAACCCCGCATTGTCGAGGGACCTGGTTTTTGTCAGCGATTCCACCCGCTTGTTGAGCGCTCTTCTGAAAAGCACATAATAGTATCCATCAGGATTTTTTATAGAACGCAGTCCTTCCCGGTTTTCCCATAGCATCAGTAATACCTCCTGGATCACATCTTCCACCAATCCGCTGTCTTTAACCAGTTTTACACCATAATTATAAAACCGTTCATACAATGTCCTGTACGCATCTGAATAAGCGCTTTTATCCCCAATTGCAATACCTGTCCAGGAAATTTCCAAACCCTTTAAAATATTAACTCTGACTATGAGCGATGGAAATTATATAAAATTTTGTTGAAAACACAAATGGCAATAGATAATAATCTTTCAAAAGAGTTCATCCGTTACCAAAAACAACAATCCTTATAACCAGCAATCTTTTTACAATGCACATCGTTCCTTTCAAAAATAGATAATACGATTATTAAAACCATCCTGTGGTGTCATGGTTGTAGTGTTCCGGCCAGGTTCATAAAAACGGTCATACAGGTCCCCCGAATCCGATAAATGTTGCTTGCTGTTATTCAGGTATCTGATTTGAGTTGTTTTCCGTTAAAAATACGGATAGTGTCAATAATTAATTTTCTTCAATCGGAGTGACTGCTGTAGCACAAGGAAGACGTCGTTGTGAACCGGTTTTTATTCCTGCAGAAACTCTTGAATACCCTTTTTATTAGTGCTATTTGTTATGCCAGTTTACAAAATAAAAAGAATTTTTTTGAAATCCTTATTTTCGTTTATCTTTAAAAGGTAAACAATTTGGAAAACTATTGCCTATAGTCTTTTCTAAGATATTTACTAACCTGTAATGATTGCAACATGTCCTATTTAACTAAATTGCTAAACCCTTTACAACATTGTGAGGATGCTGCTGCTAATTTACTTAAGTATCTGAAATTGCCTTTTACCCGGTCTTATTTAAAGAAAGCATTACTGGAGCACCCGGATTACCCGAGCCTGCTATCGATTAGTGATGTGCTTGGTAGCGACTATAATGTGGCTAATGTTGCATTGAAGATGCAGCGGGAACAAATTCTGGCTGAGCAGGGAATTACTGCTCCGTTTATCATACACATTCAAAATTCCAAAGCAGGAACCGTATTTGCGGTGGTGACTGCTTTTTCGGAGGATCATATTGAGTTGTATGATCCGGTTGCTCAAAAAGTAAAGCAGCTTTCTCCAAAGGACTTTGATGCTATTTACCGGGGAACATTGCTGGCAGTGGAAGCAGAAGAAAATGCCGGAGAGAAAGAATATGAGCAACATCGGAAAGAAGAAGAGCGCTGGCGCGTGATGCATTATTTTCTTGCATTTTGCCTGCCGGTACTAACATTTCTTACCTGCATTTTGGTGATTACTTCCCATCAATCCGATGCTGTTGTTTCGCCTGTGCTGTTTACCGTATTAACATTGTCAGGCTGTATAGTAAGTACGCTGCTTTTATGGAACGAAGTGGATCAATATAACCCCGCATTAAAGCAGATCTGCCAGGCTGGTAAAAAGGTAAATTGTTCGGCCATTTTGAATTCAAAGGCTGCGACGATATTCGGCTTAAGCTGGAGCAGTATCGGGTTTACTTATTTTGCGGGAATGCTGATTGTACTGCTGGTGGCCGGTCTTACCAATGCGCCTGCTTTGTTGCTGCTGAGCTGGATAAATATAGGGGCATTACCCTATGTGCTGTTTAGTATTTATTACCAATGGCAAGTAGCGAAACAATGGTGCCTGCTTTGCCTGCTGGTACAGGGATTGTTGTTATTGCAGTTTATTACAGCCCTGGCAGGTGGATTTCATACTTTGCTGGCGTTTAACCAGCTGTCAATAATAACATGGCTGGGGGTTATTACAGCCTTTGGGTTTGCATTTACAGCAACCCAGGTACTGATTCCTGCCTTACAGAAAGCCAAAGAGGCCCGGCAAAAAACGATCGAGCTGCAGCGATTGAAACATAACCCGCAGATCTTCGAAGCCTTATTAGGAAAGCAAAAGGTTATTGAAAAACCTGCTGCAGATTTGGGTATTACCACAGGAAATCCGACTGGAAGATTCAAATTAATAAAGGTCTGCAATCCTTATTGCGGACCCTGTGCCAGGGCGCATCCGGTAATGGAGGCACTTGCAGAAAGTAACGGAGAGCTGTGCCTGCAGATACTATTTACTGCAACCGATGACGAAAAGGATATCAAAAAAGCACCGGTAAGTCATTTGCTGGCTATTGCTGCTCAAGGAGATAAAGTGCTGACTCAAAAAGCATTAGACGATTGGTACAACGCTCCTGTAAAAGAGTATGATACATTTGCCGCTAAATATCCAATGAACGGAGCGCTGAGACAACAGGACGCAAAAATAAAACAGATGAAGGAGTGGTGTGATACTGTAAGTATCGGTTTTACGCCAACATTTTTTGTGTGTTTAGATACCCGTGACCCCGATGCCGGGTTTTATCAGCTGCCTGAGATGTATACGGTGGCCGATCTGAATTATTTTCTAACGATTTAAATGTCGCAGGATCATGGGAATTGCCAGATATATCAACCGGCTGAAATACATTGATCATATGATCAAAAAAAAAGCTACTGGAGATCTTGGTGCTTTTGCTGCAAAAAACCGGTTGAGTAAAAGCGGTTTGTCAGAAGTGTTAAATGAAATGAAGAAAATGGGCTTTCCAATAAAATATGACAGAAGTAGAGGAACTTATTATTATGAAGAAGATGGTGAGATGATCAAATGTTTATTTCTGAAATATGGAGAAATTCTGGTCAGAGAGGAGACTCAATGCATAAAGGTGACTGATGAATTATGCTTTTCACCAAAGGCTGTTTTTGAGCTCTGTAAAGAAAAGTAGAAACAATGTCATTCCGGATATACTGGAATGAAGCGTTATAAGTTTGTATTGTTAATTTATTTTTCACATTCAAACTTTTAAAAATGAAGAAATTAAAATTGAATCTTTTTAATCTGAAAGATGCTGAAGTGCTTACCAGAGAACAATTAAAAAATGTGATTGGAGGAGATGATGGTGGCAGTGACGAATGGCCTACTTGTTTGTCCGATTGGGATTGTGGAACTCGGCAAGTTCGCTGTCCAAATGGAGATATTCAAACATCTAATGGTAAATGTTATAGTACTACGGGATCAGTTTGGGATATGAGATGTCACTATGGGTTTTCGTGTCAACCATTATGACAATTTCTTGAAGCATAATTGTATTGATCAGTTAAAAGGGTAGTTGATCTACAACTACCCATTCGTTTAAGAATGAGACCCCTGATATTAATTTTTATTCTACTAACCTCGTGTCAGTCTCAGAGAGTACTTGAAGGGAAAGCAAAGCTAGTTACCTTTACGTCACAATTTAACTTACTGGATAGCTTAAATATATTACATCCTTTAGGATATTCTGATTTGTATGGTATTAACATCTCCACTATAAATTTAAAAAACAATCAATCCAATTCTATATTAATATCATATCCTACTTTTTTCACGACCCTTGATCCATTTTTAATATATCCAGGGGAAAAAATTAGTGTAAAATATAATGAAAACGGTGATTGTAACTTATTTGTTCCGGAAAGCTCGATCAGAAATGCTGAGCTTTCATTTTTTAAAGATTTTTTTTTCTTAAGCAGACTGTATGGCAAACAAATCAAAGAGATAGCTGCTGATGATATTATAGGTAGTGAGGAAGCATTGAAAAAAAGAATTGAATTTGAAGGTGAAAAAAGTAATTACATATTTGATTCATTATGTCTAGCTAAGAGGGTTCGCAAGAAATTTAGGGACGTTGCAAAAATTTATATTAGATCGACGATGCCTGATCGATTGTTAACCTTTTATCTTTTCAATAAAGACTCGCTAATGGCAAAAAACTTATTTATACGCAGGATTAAAGACCTTTTACCCCTGGCCAATAGTATCGTACATGTTAAGGAGATTCTATATGGGTATAATAATTTTCTTTCAGGAATTGCTGATATTCTCTTACCTACCTCAATTTCGGATATCCATAAAAATAATGAGTTTCAATTATGTTTCGACTCAGCAAATGTTTATTTTAAAGGCATCGCAAGAGACTTTATAGAAGCGAAAATCTTATATACTTCTTTGAAAAACAGAATTCCGATACCTGATAATTACGTTAATTATTTTTTTAAGAATTGCAAAAGCAAAGAATACAAGAGTATCATCAAAAAGTTTCTTAATCGTCAAAAGAAAAATGATCTAAAAA
>DASVMC010000388.1:0-4379 GCA_036384555.1 Niabella sp.
TTTTAAAGGGCCTTTCCGGTTACATCTTTCCTTCAAAGAAGCCTAACTGTTTTAAAATGGCTTTCAGCATTTGCAGGCGTACGGTACTCATATCGTAATTAGGATCGGCTGATTCTACGTTCAGTACAAAAAAATACGGGTGCCGGTTTTCTTCCACCCAGCCTACCACCCAGCCTAAAGCGTGGTTTTGATCAGTGGTGCCCCAACCGGTTTTATAAGCCAGCTTATAGTTGGCATTATCCTCAAACAGCATTGCGTGTTTCACTTTCTCCTGGTACAATTTGAAAAATGGCAGCTCATTAAAGTACAATTTCTTTACAAAGCCCAGGTTTTCATCGGGAGTGACCTTTAAAGTATTATCCAGCCAGAAAGTATCAACAGGCGATTTTATTTTGAAAAGCGTGTCCTTTTTGCCGGATCCGTAGTGCAGTGAATCCAGCCAGTATTGCATGGTATCTTTTCCAATACGGCGGGCTACTTCCTGGTAATAAGGAACCGCTGATACACGAAACGCCTGGTACATGTTGAGGTCTTTGTTCCATGCCGCAACAGGACGTTGTATGCCATCCCACGGAATGACCATACTATCGCTTGATATGACGCCTGTTTGCAGGCCGATGAGGGAATTGGCAATTTTAAAGGTGCTTGCAGGCAGGTAAGCACTATCGCGGTAGCGGGCCAGGTTATAAACGGTAAATTCACCGGTCCCGTTATCCAGCAGTGCAAAACAGCCTGTTAAATGATTTTCGTCAAAATATTTTTCAAGAGAATTGTCCTTTTTTACATTATTCTGATTACAGGAAAATAATAATGAGCTGATAATCAATATTATAAACAAGATTGAGCCTTTCTTTTCCCCTTTGTCATAGCCGATCATTTTCTTCATGTGCTGTTTTATTGATGCCAGCAAAAGTACGTACCTTTTTCTTAGATGGTTTTTAATAATTTCTGGCATTGGAATTGTCCTGTAAGATGATATAGTTTATTCAGATGCAGCCGCTTATAACATATCAGAGAGAAGCATTGAACAGGTATCGCCTGATACTGGATCTGCCGCCTGCCGTAAAAAAACGTTTTGTGACGGCACGATCAAAACTGGATGCCTTTTTCCGGGGAATGCATATGCCCGGCGGGCAACCGTTTATCGACCTTGTTCATTTTGAGGGCTACGAAACCGAAGAGATAAACTGGTTAAGCGAACTGCATAAAGTGGCTCAGGGAATGATGCCTTTTAAAATGCACCTGAAAGGTTTTGCTTTATTGAATGGAACCGAAATTTATATAGCAATTGAAGAAAAAAATAGTGTGCAATCACTTTTAAAAAGAATCGGCCGGCTTCAACCGTATTGGAAGGAGGCCCGGCTTAATCCTTTACCGAGAATTACCCTGGCCAAAGGGCTCCATCAATGGCAATTGGAAAAATGCTGGCCTTATTTTGAAAAACAAGCTTTCAGAAGCTATTTTATAATGAACCGGGTGCTGCTGCTGAAACAAATGCCGGGATACCGGTCCTGGCAGATTGAACGTTCATTCCTGTTTGAAAACCAGCTGATACAGGAATGATCACACTTTAATATAGATTTTTCTTTTATCCATCCACCAGGCAATAGCCCACATCAGCAGGATCACACAAATAGCATAGAGGAGCGATCCGTTTTCTTTTGCCCCGGGTGTATGTACCAGTACTTTTGTGTAAAGCCAGTTCCAGGGAGTTATACCGTCTTTCGTTTTGAACAGAGCTGCTGTTTTTGGGAAAAAGGCACTTAGCGCAAAAATAAAAAGCGGGTTTTTGCCAAAGACCTCAAAAAAATTGCCCAGCCAACTCCTGGAACCTTTTATCTCAATAAAATAGATCATTACACAAAGGGTCAGGATGGCCAATCCGGTTGTATACACGGTATAAGAACTGGTCCATATTTTTTTATTGATGGGAAAGACCATATCCCAGCAAAACCCTGTTATTAAAAGGCCGACGCCGGTAATAAAAAGAATGGTCAGCATTTTGAACATCGGGTTTTGCGGACTTTGTTTGTCTGTAAGCTCTTTTGGCATTTCTGCGCTGGAATTTTTGATATAAAGACCTACAAAATATCCGAAAACGATTTGTACAATAGCGGCCATTGTACTTGCAATTCCTTCCGGATCAAAAGGAACACCTTCTCCTTTGTACATATGTGGAATATGCAGTACGGCCTTATCTACGTTGGTCCCAAACCATCCGCTAAGGCTATAAGGATCTGCAGGATTACCAATGATACACAATGCCCAGTAGGCTAAAAGCAGCACCAGGCAAAGAAAATATGCAGCCCTGGGTTTCAAATAATAAATTATAACGGATGCAAAAAAATAACAGACGGCAATGCGTTGGAGGACTCCGAAGATCCTGACACCGCTGGTAGGGCTGCTCACCCATTTGATGAACTGCAGCGACCCGTCATTCCATCTGACAAACGGGTACCAGTTCAGGAACAGGCCGATGCCAAAGATCATAAGTGTTCTTTTGATCACTTTTTTCCAGAACTCAGCTGGTCCGGCTTGCTGTAAGCGGGGAATTACAAAAGACAGGGCATTGCCGACCGCAAACAGGAAAAAAGGAAACACAAGATCAGTTGGAGTAAGCCCGTGCCACGGAGCATGTTCCAGTGGCGCATAAATATGAGCCCAGCTACCTGGATTATTTACCAGGATCATCAGACAAACCGTAGCCCCCCTGAAAACATCAAGCGATCGGTATCGAATCTTCATTTTGTTGAAATAAACAGTTAAAGTACAAATTATATTCTAAAATAAATAATTATGTTTTATTAATATTGCACAGCTTTGGGAAAAGAAATTTAAAGGAACTGATGGTTGGTCGGGCACTAGGCATAAAAATTCTTTAAAGTTATTCATGAAAGCCAGTTAATATAATTACATTCAATTTTTATCAGATAATCATATGTCAAAAACGATCATCATAACCGGGGGCGCCGGGTTTATCGGGTCACATGTGGTCCGTTTATTTGTAACCAAATATCCGGATTATAAAATCATCAACCTGGATGCGCTGACTTATGCGGGTAATCTTGAAAATTTAAAAGATATAGAGCAACAGCCCAATTATATTTTTGAAAAAGCGAACATTGTCGATGCGCCGGAAGTAACCGCGGTTTTCAAAAAGTACCAGCCGGACGGAGTGATTCACCTGGCAGCAGAAAGCCATGTAGACCGTTCTATTACTTCACCACTGGATTTTGTATATACAAATGTGATCGGTACGGTCAATCTTTTAAATGCAGCAAAAGAGTTGTGGAAAGATAATTACGAGGGTAAACGGTTTCATCATGTGTCTACAGATGAAGTGTACGGGGCATTGGGTGCCACCGGCTTGTTTACAGAGGAAACAAAGTATGATCCACATTCTCCCTATTCCGCATCCAAAGCGGCTTCTGATCATTTTGTGTATGCGTATTCGGATACTTATGGATTGCCGGTTGTGCTGACCAATTGTTCCAATAACTACGGACCGAATCATTTCCCCGAAAAATTAATTCCCCTGATGATCCATAATATCATCAACAATAAACCGCTTCCTGTTTATGGCGATGGAAAATATACACGTGACTGGTTGTATGTGATCGATCATGCAAGCGCCATTGACCTGGTCTTTCATAAAGGGAACAACGGGGAAAAATATAATGTTGGCGGCTTTAACGAATGGCAGAATATTGACCTGGTGAAATTGCTGTGCAAGCAGATGGATGAAAAGCTGGGGCGTTCTTCCGGAACCAGTGAGCAGCTGATCAGCTTTGTAAAGGACCGGCCGGGTCATGATCTGCGCTATGCCATAGATGCTACCAAGATCAATAAAGAGCTGGGATGGGCACCTTCTGTAACTTTTGAAGAAGGACTTTCTAAAACCATTGATTGGTATTTAAATAACCCGGAATGGCTGGAGCATGTTACCAGCGGCGATTACCAGCAATATTATGAAAAGCAATATGCTGAATAGAATATATGAGATCTGTTTTTTTGATACTTTGTATATTAATGACTTATGGCCTCTATGCTCAAACGGTAGTGTATGGTCCTGAAATTAGCCAGGAACAGGAAAAGCTGATTGATGAATTTGTAGATGTAAGTGGCTTTAAAAAAGCGCTTATTGAAGCAGCCAATGTGCGGGTTTTTGTAAAAGCTATGGAAGCAAATAAAAAGCAGCCGGGGACAGTTTCAAAAGAAGATGCAGCCAAAATTCTAAGAAGTATTTATGATAGCTACAATCACAAAGAGCGATATTATACTGAGTTCTCTACTGTTACAGAAAAAGAGTTAAAGTCTTTGATCAAACTTTATAAGGACAATCCCTCTTTATCGGAGCAGGGGCAGTACATTTTTTGCCC
>DASVMC010000389.1:0-7064 GCA_036384555.1 Niabella sp.
AGTCTTTCAACCGGTCTGCCGTCAAATCATCCGGGTTGGCTTCGAGAGTGATCTCTGCATCCTCAGTGACTGAATAATACCGGCTGATCTGCTCCAGCATCTCCGCTATTGCCCTGGTCTCCAGCAGACTGGGAGTTCCGCCGCCGAAATAAATCGTTTCAATCGTTTGTTGCTCAATAAAGCCACTATCTGCAGCCAGTTGCATCTCTTTTTGAATAGCATGAACCAGCGGCTCCTTGTAATGCAGGGAGGTAGTAAAATGAAAATTGCAATAATGGCAGGCTTGCCTGCAAAACGGAATATGAATATAAATGCCAGCCACTTGTGTTGTTTAAATAAGCACCCTGTTTATAAACCGAAAATATCAGCTTTCAAACCGCTATTTTCTATAAATAGCAGTTATTTTGCGGTTCAGGATGGCAAAGGTACAACACCTTTTAACGCTTTTTACTTTTTTATGGATGAGCCTGTATGTCTCCTCCCAGAACCGTTATGTTTTGCAGGTAGCAGCGGCAGATCATGACGCCGGTTTTATCAAAAAGGAACTGAAGTTGAAAACGGACTTCATTAACCAGGCAGACTGCCGTCAATACGTTGACCAGCTTTTACCGTCCCTGCAAACGCTTGGGTATGTTACCGCATCCATAGACTCCGTTCGGTTTGATTCTTCTTCGGCGTACCTGCAATTGTTTACAGGAGCACTTTACAAATGGGAATCACTCACCACTTCTGAAGAAAGCCGTAAATGGTTAACTCAGGTAGGCTATAGCCCAACTGTATTTATAGACCACCCGCTCGATTACCAGGCATTGAGAGGGTTGCAATTGAGCATGTTGAATTATTTTGAAAACCACGGATATCCGTTCGCAAAAATCGACGTGGATGAGCTCAATATTACGGGGGACCGGGTTTCGGGGAGACTGCAGGTGCATCCCGGTCCGCTTTACAGGATTGACAGCATTAAAATAACCGGGAATGCAAAGCTCAGCAACGAATACCTGCAAAACTTTCTTGACCTTAAGAACGGATCATTATACAATAAAGAAAAACTGCAGGGCATCAGCAGCGAATTAAAGAAGCTCAGCTATATTGAGGAAACGCGCGAGCCGCAGTTCTACTGGGGCAGTACCGGTGGTGTTGTGGAGCTTTTTTTGCAACAGCGTAAAAGTAACCAGGTCAACTTCATTATCGGATTTTTACCCAATACCAACACCGGTAACGGGCAATCCAACAAATTGGCCATCACCGGGGAAGGGTTACTGAACCTTAAGAATGCTCTGGGGGGCGGTGAAACAATTGGTCTTCTCTGGCAAAAGCTGGCTGCAGCTTCCCAGCAATTAAATGTTTTGTTTCAGCAGCCTTACCTGTTCCGTTCACCTTTCGGGCTGGACCTGGGTCTTAATATGTTGAAGCGGGATTCCAGCTATCTCAATTTTGATTATCATATAGGAGCGCAATATGCATTTAGTACAAAGCAAAATGCCAAACTGTTTTTCAGCCAGTTTTCCACCATCGTCAATAACGTGGATAAAGAGGTGATCATTCAAACCAGGCAATTGCCTGCAGAAGCGGACGTAAGGGTTTCCAATATTGGTGTGGAATATCTTGCAAACACGACCAACTATATTTTTAATCCTGTTTCCGGTCTGGATATTCACTTCATGAGCGCCGCCGGTATCAAAAAGATCAAACGCAATAACCAGGTGCTGGATCTGCAGGATCCTGCAGATCCGGAATTTGATTTTTCCAGCTTGTATGACACGGTAAAGCTGCGTTCTTACCAGCTACGAACTACCCTGGCGGCGGCCAATTATTTTCCGTTGTCAAAGAAAGGGGTGAGTACACTGAAAACCGCTATCCAGGCGGGTTACCTGGGCGGCGGAAATATTTTTCGTAATGAATTATTCCAGATAGGAGGATATCGCCTGTTGCGCGGATTTGATGAAGCAAGCCAGTATCTATCACAATATGCAATTGGCACATTGGAATACCGTTACCTGATCGGAGAAAATTCCAATCTGAATGCATTTGCGGATGGCGGTTGGGGACGGGATGGCAGCCGGGGTGTTAACCAGAATTATACCTACATCGGTCTTGGCCTTGGTATTGCTTTTGAAACCAAGGTCGGCATCTTTAATCTTGCCTGGGCAGCAGGTAAAAGAAATGATACAGAACTGAACCTGCGCCAATCAAAGATCCATTTTGGATTTGTAAGTTATTTCTGAGAGGAGATCATCAGTTGTCAGTTATCAGTTATCGGTTATCAGTTGTCAGTGATCAGATTTGAGATGTGCGTATTGGGTTTTCACAGATTGTGGTCTTTTTACATCGGATCTCCAGTATTAAGCATTCAGATTTCAGTGTTCGGCCTGGTATTACAACGGGCATCTTTGAACCCGGAACAAATACAGGAGTTATCAGCTATCAGTTCCCGGTGACCAGGCATTGGCCCCTACTTCCTTTTAATTACATTTGCACAAACTTTCAGTAATGAAACAATTTTTCATCACCCTATTTGCATGTTCTATGCTCAATGCTAATGCACAGCAAAACCTAAGTCCGGAAATGCTTTTACAACTCGGAAGGGTCAGCGCTGTCGGAATTTCAAAAGACAAAAAGAATCTTATTTACAAAGTAGCCACTCCCAATATTGCAGAAAATAAAATGGATACCAAACAATACTCCATTCCTCTTGCAGGCGGAGAGCCGGCGGTCATCAGCTCTACGGATGAAATAATGGATAACAACCGCATTTCTCCGGATGGTAAATATATACTGAGCAGTGAAGATGTTTCCCTGCAAAAAGTACTGGGAAAAGATATTTATCCGGAACTGGGTCAAACGTCAGCGCAGGTATATACCTCGCTGAATTACCGTCATTGGGACAAATGGTTTGAGGGCAGCTTCAGTCATGTGTTCTTCGCTCCTTATGCCGACGGAAAGGCAGGAGAGAAGAAGGACATCATGTTGAATGAGCCCTATTTCTGCCCGCAGCAACCTTTCGGGGGAGATGAAGACTTCATCTGGTCGCCGGATAGTAAGAAGGTTGTATATGTAACAAAAAAAGAATTCGGAACTGCTTATGCAATTAGCACCAATACGGATATTTACGAATATGATATTGCTACCGGCCAGACCAAAAACCTGACCGAAAGCAATAAAGGCTATGATGTGGCACCTGCATTTAACAGGGAAGGTAAAATGGCCTGGCTGCAGATGAAAACACCGGGCTACGAGGCAGATAAAAATGATCTGGTGGTGCTTACAAAAGGAGCCACGGTGAACCTCACTGCGCATAATGACCAGATCAACGTATCTTCTTTTATTTGGGGAAATGATGGAAAAACATTGTATTTTATTGCCCCCGTAAATGGTACGGAGCAGGTTTTTTCAGTAAATGATATTGGCCTGACGCGAATGCTGCCCCGTATTCAGCAGATTTCGAAAGGCGATTTTGATATCAGCACAATTGTAGGCCAGGTGGGGGATGAGCTGATCGTTTCAAAGGAATCAATTACACGGGCTGCTGAAATTTATAAGCTCAATCTTAAAAACGGCGCTTTAACCCAGCTGACCCACGTCAATGATGAAGCCTATAAAAATATTGCCCCGGTAAAAACAGAACGCAGATGGATCACCACATCCGATAATAAAAAAATGATGGAATGGGTGGTATACCCGCCCGGTTTTGACCCCGGTAAAAAATATCCCACCCTGTTATATTGCCAGGGTGGTCCGCAATCTGCCACTACGCAGTTTTTTTCTTACCGGTGGAATTTTCAGTTGATGGCCTCGCAGGGATATATAATCGTGGTTCCTTCAAGACGCGGTATGCCGGGATTCGGAACGGCCTGGAACGCGGATGTAAGCAAACATTGGGGCGGACAGGTATTACAGGATTACCTGGATGCGATCGATGCTGTTTCCAAAGAGCCGTATGTAGATAAAGACCGCAGAGGCGCCGTAGGCGCAAGTTTTGGTGGTTATTCCATTTTTGCATTAGCCGCTAAGCATGAAGGGCGGTTTAAAACATTTATTGCGCACGACGGGGTTTTTGATTTTGTAAGCATGACCGGTACAACTGATGAATTGTGGTTTGAGAACTGGGAAAAGGGCGGTTATTACTGGGAAAAAGACAATAAGGTTGCGCAGGCATCTTATGCGGCGTCTCCGGCTAACTTTGTTGCAAAATGGACTACTCCTATTATGATTGTGCAGGGCGGTAAAGATTACCGGGTGCCCATTGAGCAGGGGCAGGGTGCTTTCCAGGCGGCACAATTAAGGGGAATAAAAAGTAAATTCCTTTATTTTCCCAATGAAAATCACTGGGTATTGCAACCGCAGAATGCAATGGTCTGGCAACGTGAATTCTTTGGTTGGCTGAAGGAAACGTTGTAAATAATTCCTGAGCATTAAAAGCCGGAACCTGAGAGGCGGACTGTTTACTCCTGTCCGTAGTTGTAAATAAAAATCAATAATGACTGATCAGACCAATAATCCTCCCTTTTCCATTCAACCGGTTCTTGAAAACGAAGCAACAAGACTGGTTCCGCTGAAAGAAGCAGATTTTGAGCGTTTATATACCGTTGCTTCAGATCCGAAGATATGGGAAATGCATCCCAATAAAAACCGGTATGAACCGGAAGTATTCAGGATCTTTTTTGAAGGAGCCATAGAAAGCGGCGGTGCTTTTTTAATTTTTGATAAGCCTGGTGAGGCACTGGCGGGCAGCAGCCGGTTTTACAATTACAATGCGACAGACAACAGCATCTTTATCGGGTATACTTTTTATGCTGTTCAATACTGGGGCACCGGTCTCAATACTCAGGTAAAGCAGTTAATGCTGGATTATATTTTTCAATTTTTGAATACGATTTACTTCCATATCGGCGCTGAAAATTACCGTTCGCAAAAAGCGATCGAAAAACTGAACGCCGTAAAAATAAAGGAAGAATGGGTAGCCTATCACGGAGAGCCGGATCGTTTAAACTTTGTGTATAAGATCAGCAGGAAACAGGATTTCCCGGGAAAGATACAACCATTGAACTATTAAGGTTGAATGCACATAATACCCTGTCAACTGTAAAACTGCCCATGCAAACCTCGCGCAGGACCCCACACCTGCCTGCTGACGAGTTATCACTTCATCTGAAAGTCCGGGTAAGACAATGACAAAAAGGCGTTGTCACCTTAAGGCAACCATAAAAGTGTTGCTTTTAAGTTCTTTAAATCCTAACAGTCAAATGAAAAAATGATTGTCATGGTGAGCCCGCCCGGATGACCCGGTCGGACGGGCTTGACGAACCATGCCCTTCGACAGGGTGACGCCCCACTATTATTGTATTAGCCTCTTACAGCACTTGTCATTAACAGCCTGTCCGAAATGTGAACCATTTTAAAGTCTGATTGGGTATAAGATTTGTAATGTTTTACATCGTCTAAGCAACCCTCACAGGTTTGTTTAATTATTCCTCAGATACTCTCTTAACACATATTGCAGGATGCCGCTATTCCTGTAATATTCGATTTCAATGGCAGAGTCCAGCCGGGCCTTCACTTTAAAATCGGTCACCTTTCCGTTGGGGTGTACCGCTTTTACATCCAGTAATTTATGGGGTGTAAGGTTTTCAGAGAGACCGGTGATCGTAAAGATTTCGGTACCATCCAATCCGAGTGATGCCGCATTCTGGCCTTCTACAAAAACCAGCGGAGCCACGCCCATGCCTACCAGGTTGCTGCGGTGGATGCGCTCAAAACTTTCAGCAATGACCGCTTTAATGCCCAGGAGAAATGTGCCTTTGGCTGCCCAGTCGCGCGAGGAGCCGGAACCATATTCTTTACCCGCCAGGACGATCAACGGGGTCTGATCTTCCTGGTAAGCCATTGCGTTCTCATAAACAGTTTTTACCGCCCCGGTTGGAAAATACCGGCTGAAACCGCCCTCTTTGTCTGCTATTTTGTTTTTGATGCGAACATTGGCAAAAGTACCCCGCATCATTACTTCGTGATTGCCTCTGCGGGATCCATAGGAATTAAAATCGGCTTTCTCAACGCCATGTGCCAGCAAGTATTGGCCTGCTGCACTTTCTTCTTTAAAAGAGCCGGCAGGGGAAATGTGATCCGTTGTAACAGAATCACCCAGGTACAGTAATACACGGGCATTTTTTATGTCTGTTACCGGCTCCGGAGCTTCCTTAAGATTTTCAAAGAACGGAGATTCTTTAATATAAGTAGAGCTGTTGTCCCACCGGTAATTCTGATCAAGACTTACTTCCAGCTGTTGCCAGTCTGTAGATCCGTCAAAAATAATCGCATACACATCCTGAAAATCTTCCTGTTTTACACATTCATTGATCGTTTTTAAAATAGCTTCCCGGCTGGGCCAGATGTCTTTCAGGTAAACGGGATCTCCATTCGGATCATAATCCAGCGGGTCCTCCAGCAGGTTCACATCCACGCGGCCAACTAATGCATAAGCCACTACCAGCATGGGTGACATCAGAAAATTCATTTTTACCTGCGGATGCACTCTTGCTTCAAAATTGCGGTTGCCCGAAAGTACAGAAGCGGCCACCAGATCTCCTTTTTCAACTGCTTCTGCTATTTGCGGGGGCAGCGGCCCGGAGTTGCCGATACAGGAGGTACACCCATAACCCACTGTGTGGAAGCGCAGTGCATCCAGGTCTGCATTTAAACCCGAACGTTCCAGGTATTGGGTGACTACCTTGGAGCCGGGAGCCAGCGAAGTTTTTACCCAGGCCTTGGTACGCAATCCTTTTTCAACGGCATTACGGGCCAGTAGTCCTGCACCGATCATTACAGCAGGATTAGAAGTATTGGTACAACTGGTAATGGCGGCAATAACAATGCTTCCGTCACTTAATACGTATTCATCATTCCTGTGTTTGATGCGGACCGATTGGATGGACTCGGTAATGACTTCGTGAGGCGCTGTATTTTCAACGGGCACTTTGCCGAATGTGAATTCTGTGCCGGAGCCGCCTTCGGTTAGCCAGGCAGATTCTTTCCGCTCAAGCAACGGGTAATACTTCCGGTTGTGCTCG